>NZ_JBFUAY010000023.1:0-95466 GCF_056406015.1 Rhizobium sp. P1_E1
GGTTTCAGCCAGCCGAAATGCTGCACAGCCTCCTGCGCGACATAGGCAAGTACGGCATAGGCCCCGCCGAAGGTGACGACCGCCATCTTGCTGAAGAACAGGCCGATCTCGGTAAAGACATTGTCAGCACCGAAGGTTACGTAGAGCGCTGCAAGTGGAGCTAGCCAAAGGGCGATCAGCACGGCCGACATACGCAGCGACCAGGCGAGATTCGGCCGCGCATGCGCCGGTATGCCTTCGCCGAGCGCCGACTCGGCATCCGACAGCACCGGGCCGCTCCCGGCCTTGTGGCCGCCGCCCGTCTGGAAGGCGGCAAGCCCGAACCTGCCGCCGAGGAAGCCCGCAATGGCGGCCGCGAGCACGATCAGCGGGAACGGGACATGGAGAAAGAAGATGGCGATGAAGGCCGCGGCCGCGATGCCGACCATGACGCGATTCTTGAGCGCACGGCCGCCGATGCGGATGACGGCCTGCGCGACGACAGCAAGCACTGCCGCCTTCAGCCCGAAGAAGAGGCCGGCGACGATGCCGACGTTGCCGTAGGCCGCGTAGATATAGCTGAGACAGAGGATCGACAGGAAGCCTGGCAACACGAACAGCAGGCCGGCGACGAGACCGCCCACTGTTCGATGCATCAGCCAACCGATATAGATGGCGAGCTGCTGCGCCTCCGGTCCGGGAAGCAGCATGCAATAGTTCAGCGCATGCAGAAAACGGTGCTCACCGATCCATCGCTTCTCATCGACGATGATCCGGTGCATGACGGCAATCTGGCCGGCGGGGCCGCCAAAACTCAGGGCGGCGACGCGCAGCCACACCCTGAAGGCCTCGCCAAACGAAACGCCGTGGTGATGCCCCTCTCCCGCGTCTTCCTCCGCCATTTTGCCGCCGGGAGCACTATCCGTCATCTCGACCATCTCACACCCTCTTCTTTGGCGCGGGCCAATTGTGGGTTTCCTCGGTCGCATCGCGGCACCAGCGGAAAAAAGCGTCGTAGAGAAGCATCCCAGCCTCGAGTTGCTCCAGATCGTCGGAATACATCCTGGAGAGGCCGAGCGATGCCGCAAGCAGGCCCGCCGCCTCAGGCGCGAGGTCGAGCCTCGCTGTATCTGCCGCCCTGACGATCCGCGCCAGGCGCAGAAGCGGTTCCGACGCCAGTCCGAACTCTTCGATCATGACGTCGAAAGTGCAGAATTCGCCGCGATGACTCCAGAACACGTCTTCGATATCGAAGGGCGTCGCCCCGAAGCGCTCGCCGACGGCCAAAACCTCGGGCGCAGGCACGAACAGGAACACGGCGTTCGGATCGACGAAGCGCCGGATCAGCCAGGGACAGGCGATGCGATCGATTTTCGGCCGCGCCCGCGTCACCCAGACGGTGCGCTCTTCAGCGTCGCGCTGCGGCAGCTTTGCATCGGGCACGGCCGGTCCGCCTGCGATCCACGCCTCGAAGCCACCTTCGAGGCTTTCCGCGTCAATCCCGGCATGGCGGAGATAGGCGGCAACACCATGACTGAGCTTGCCGCCTCTCTGGCACACCACGACGACGGCTTCGGCATCGACGCCGCCACACCAGGACGCGACGTCGGCATGAGCGCGCCGGATCGAGCCCGGCACCAATCGCGGATCGAGCGCGAAGTCCTCCTCAGTGCGAACGTCGATAATGCAGGGCGCACCGGGGGTTCCGATGAGGCGGCTCAGCTTGTCGGGAGAAATTTCGAGAAATGACGGCATGACGCGTCCCTCCGTTGATCGGTTTTACTGGACGCGATTCTTCAGCATGACGCCTCGTGGGGTGATCGCGACCCCATGCAGAAATCATGCGCAAACAGACCCCGGCGTGTCAAGCGCGCTTGCATCGAACCGGCACGCACAATGTTCGTTTCGAGACGAAATGAACTTCCGTGGAGGCCCTTCGCCTCGGGAAGCCGAGCGGCATTGGCTGCCGATTCTGGCCGGTAGCAGCCCGGAAATCCCTGATAACAACCGCTTCCCTGCACCCATATGGAACAAAAAGCCAGCTCCGCCATTATTGTTTCACCGAAAGAGGAGAAAGTACCATGACGTACGACCCCAATAATGCCAACGATCCCAACCGCCCACTGAACCCAAATCTCGATCTGCGCACCACGCCGAGCGCGCGCAGCACTAACACGTGGGTTGTCTGGGTCGCTGCATTGGCCGTGATCGCTGTCGCTGCATTCGCCTATTCGCAGTGGAGCACCCCCGGCACATCGCCGGACACGACAGCCTCCACGACCCAATCCGAGCCGGCGCCGGCCAAGCCGATCGCTCCGACCGACAACAGCGCAACGCCCGCACCGGCACCAGCACCGGCCACTCCGCCGGCTGCCCCGGCCCAGCAGTAACGCCTGCTCGGCCGAAAGAAGCCGGCCATATGCCGGCTTCCTTTCTGCTGCGAGCTCTTGAAGATGTTTAAGCAAACCCTATTTAAGGGATATTGAATCTGTCTCTGACGGCTGACCACGGAGGTACTGGCAGTCGTTATCGAGACCGGTCGAGGAAGGTCGTGCGAATTTCGCCCGGCCTTTTTTCTTGTCCTCGTCATCCATGCCGAACAGCGCTTTGGCAACGCCTGGATCGGGATATTATTTGGGAATCCTGTTATAGAAGGACTGCGGATCGTACACGCACTCGTAGTCGAGGAGGCAAAGCTTGCCATTGGCATCCCTCACCCGTGCGGTGTCGTACTTGTCGCCGAGATTGCACCTGGCCGGCGGATAACGGAAGCTGCGGCCGCCAAAGCCCATCCGCACAAAAACCGCCTTGTCCTTGCGGATGATCTGCGCAAGCTCTTCGCAACTGTGATCCCTGGCATTGACCTCCACCGCCTCGACGGCAAGAGCTGCGGACGGAAACAACACTGCGACGGCCAGAACAACGCTTTTCATGGAAACTCCTGAATGTGAGAGAGCGAAGTTAGGGCATCGCACCCCATGCCGCCAGTCCAGAAACCCTCCGAACTGTACGCCTGGGCACAGCCGCATGCACTTCCCGCTCGCTCCCCGTCTCAACCGGAAGCGCCGAGAACCCCGTGCGTCCTTTCGGACGCACAAAGCACGATGCGCTAGGGAAAATTATAAGGCGACGCAGGGTCAAAAACGCAGGCATAATCGAGCATGCACTGCTTTCCCTCGGCATCGCGAAAACTGGTCGTGGTGCGTTTTTCGCCCATGCTGCATTGGGCCGGCGGATAGCGGAAGCTGCGACCGCCGAAGCCGACGCGGACAAAGACCTTTTTATTCTGACGAATGATCTGCGCGAGCTCGCCGCAGCTATGATCGCCCGCTTTGACCTCCATTGCGCCTGCGGCAAAGGCAGGCAACGGCAGAGACAATGCGACGGCAAAAACAACGCTTCTCATGGACCCCTCCTGATACGCGAGAGGGAGATAGGGCGCGCGGATCGACGCGGCCAGTCCTGCGGATAACGCGAACCATGCCGCTTGCTTCGCGACAGTTTCCCACAGACCGGAAAATCCGGTCTGTGTTCAAATATGTCAATCTTTTCAAGAGATTTGGTGGGTGATGTAGGGCTCGAACCTACGACCCGCTGATTAAGAGTCAGCTGCTCTACCAACTGAGCTAATCACCCGTTCGCGCTTGGCTGCGCGGTGTGACGGGGCGTATAAACAGGATCGGCCGGCTTGTCCAGCGCATAGGCGAAATTTCTTTGGTTAATCGCGAAGATTTTTCGGCATGGCTGAAATGCGGCGCACAACCCCGAAAATCCGAATCCATTTTCGGAAAGGATTATGCGCCGATTCAAAGTGATAGAGCGTCCTAAGCGCGTCCTGTCGGACGCGCGGCCTATCGCACGCGCGGCGGTCTGGTGAAATCAAAGKTCGAGCGTGCCGCTGGCCAGCCGCACTGCCTGGCCGCCGATCCGCGCGTTGGAGATCGCTCCGCCGTCGACATCGATATGCAGGTGGATGAAGGACGGCCGGCCCATCTCTACGCCCTGCTCGATCATGATCGGGTGATGCCCGTCCGTCAGCCGGTCGAAATGGTGGATCGCGCCGGAGAGTGCGGCCGCCGCCGAGCCGGTGGCCGGATCTTCGACGATGCCCATGCCGCTTGCGAACATGCGCGCATGGAACTTTGCCACGTGGTTGACGCCGCCGCGGCAGTACACATAAGCCGAGGCAAGAGCGCCATCGACGAAGGGCACGATCTTTTCCCAGAGTTGCGGATCGAATTCCACCCGCTGCGTGGCTCCGACATCGTGCACCGGAATGAGCAGGAAGGGAACGCCGGCGCTCCAGATCGACGGGACGTGATTTTCGAAGCCGATCTCGGTCACCTTCAGCGATAGCGCATCGGCGATGCCGAGCTTGTCGAGCGGCATGACGGCGGGCTGCGATTTGCGCGGCAGGTCGAATTCGGCAAAGCTCGCCTCGCCCTCCCTCAGCCGCACCGCGCAACRCACCGGCCCGACATTTTCCTCGAGCACCGTGACGAGATCGCGCGTCGCGGCACCGTGCGCCCGTTCGGCCAGCGCCACCGCCGTGCCGACCGTGGGATGGCCGGCAAACGGCAGCTCGCGCCCAGGCGTGAATATCCTCAGACGCGCCGCATAGGCGGGGTTGGTTGAAGGCTGCACGAAGACCGTCTCCGAGAGATTGATCTCCCGGGTGATCGCCTGCATTGCCTCGTCGCTGAGATCGTCTCCGTCGAAGATCACCGCCAGCGGGTTGCCCGCAAGCTTTCGATCGGTGAACACGTCATAGACGCTGTAGCTTCGCGCCACATCGGCCTCCCTGAATCGTCATCGCGCCGCCAACCTGCCCGACCGGACGAGCGAGTGCAAGGCGCTAAAACGCGTCACGCCAACCGGATTCACATGTCGCGCTTTCGATCTTTACGTGATGCATGTCGTTATCCCAAAACGCTACACGGCTTTAGGCGGCATAGATCAACTCCGCTCGACCTTGCCGAAATACCAGTCGATCACGGGCAGCATGGCGATATTATAGGGGTGCGCCGAGTGATCGGCCGAGCGGATCGCCGCTGCACCCGCGATCTCCTTATCCTCGGCGACGAGCATGTGGCTTTCGATCCGTTCGACCATCTCGTCCGCCGTCATATCGAAACGGAAGAGCCGCAACACCGTCACCGTTCGGTTGGAATGACTGGCAAAGAGCCCTTGCCCCGCCACCGAACGGCCAAGATCCAATCCGGTTTCTTCATGGACCTCGCGGCGCATGTTCGCCTCGATGTCGCAACGCCCGTCGACGATATCCTCCGGCTCCAGCGAGCCGGCGGCGAAATAGACCTGGCCGGGATTGGCGGTATGGGCGCCCATACGGATCGCCACCAGCGCGCCGTCCGAGGTTTCGAGCACCGGATAGGCGAAGATGTGAACGCCGCCCTGACGCTGCGGCTGTCGGCGCCACCACATGAAGGCGGAAAAGGGAATGACATGGCCCTCGCCCGCAATCCCGTTTTCACTGAGCGAGAGCCGCTGCTGAAACACCATGCGCCCGTCGAACAGCGCCGGATTGGCGGCGGTCTCCCGCGCCCAGTTCTCGCGGATCGCTGCTTCCTCGGCGGCGACCAAAGGATGGGGGCCGGGCAGGATGCGCAGATCCACCCCGGCAATCGGGAAGACCGTCGCCTCCGGCGGCCAGCCGGCGAAATCATCGGATATATTGCTGTTGTTGAAATTCGCGTTCAAATTCGCATTCATGGGAGATCCAGTGTCATGACGACGGGGCAGTGATCGGACGCCTTCGGCCTGTCCCAGCCGGTACGCGGATAACGCTCCACCTCCTGCCCCGGCGGGAAGATGGTGCGGTAAGGCTGGCCACTGCGGATGATTTCCGGCAGGCGGCCGACATTGTGGGCGGCGAGTGCTGGCGAGAGCCAGAGATAATCGAGTTGGCAGAGCCACTGCTCCTGCGGCCCGCGTGCGTGATAGAGCGTCCAGCGGTCGAGGGCGGTGCGACGCCGCATCACATTTTCGGCAAAGCCATCGCGGCTGAAAACGTCGAGTGCGCTTTCGGCCTCATCCTGATGCTCGAAACGATAGCCAGCGCCCCGGCGGCCGATGACATCGACGCGCTCCTGATAATCGTTCATGTCGCCACAGATAGCGAAGCTCTTCGTGCCGGCTTGATCTGCCCCGAAGCGGTCCTCGATGATGCGGCGAACGGCGCGCGCCTCGGCGCGGCGGATCGGCATGGTCGATTGCCGCCCGTCCAGTCCGTCGCGCGGATTGCCCATGGACTTGAAATGCACGACGTAGAGCGAAAACGGCCGGCCGCCGATCAGAAGATCGAGCTCCAGGCAATCGCGTTTGAAGATCTTGTCGTCGATACGGTTGGTGAGCGCCAGCTCCTCGTCGAAAAGATCGAGATCGCGATAGGTCGTCATCGCATGGCTTTTGATGTCCCTGAGCTCGATCTTCTGGCCGTCGCGCGTTTCCTCGCGCATCAGGACGGCAACATCGATGCCACGGCTGTCATTGCCTTCGACAAGGTATTTCTGCCGGTAACCATTTCCGACCATCCGGAAGAGATAGCCGTATTCGAAAGCCTGAAGGGCGGCCATGTTGTCGATTTCCTGCAGGCAGAGGATATCGGCATCCGCGTCGGCAATCGCAAGCGCCGTCATCTGCCGCGTGTCGTCGGTCGCCGCGATCACGCGGGCCTGCTCGAGCTGCTGATAGACGCCCTCGCTCGACACCTGGAAAAGCTTGATGACGCGGTCCTGGCGCAGCTGGTTGCGAAAGCCGGTGAAATCGAAACGGGTCAGGAGATTTTCGACATTGAAGGTGGCGAGGCGAAGCGACATGGGAAGGATCCGGTTGCGGGGAGTACCTTAACCAGCAGAAGCCGCAGGAAAAGATGGCGAGGCCAAGAAATATGCGGACAACCACCCCTCTTGCAGCCCCGGACGCGATTGCCTGTGACTTAGGCCGCTGACATTCTCCCGCAAGCCCCGAATAATTCGTCCCGGACGACATTCACCAGTTCCGGCGGGAGGCATTTCATGAAACGGATTTCTGCATCGCTGGCGATTCTGACCGTCCTCGCCGGCGCCGGCCCGGCACTTGCCGACAGCTACGGTGCCATCGCCTATTCGCCATCAACAGGCGCTCTCGGCTGGTCCTATGCCCATGACAATCGCGGCGACGCCGAAATCGTTGCCCGGCGCAATTGCGACAGCAGCGCCAATGACTGCCGGATCGCCATCTGGTTCCGCAATGCCTGCGGCGCGGTGGCCGTCGGCCATCGCGGCGGCTGGGGCTCCGGCTGGGGTTACGACAACCGTGAGGCCCAGCGTCAGGCAATCCGCAGCTGCCGAAAACAAACCGGCAGCTGCCGCGTCATCCGCTGGCAATGTTCGGAGTAGGAATGATTCTGGTTGAGTGCGGCGCCTCAAAGCCGCCACGCCGCGCGCACCGATAGCCGGAGGCTGTCACCCGTTCGGACGGGAAAGCGGGTATAGGCCCGCAGCACCTGACTATCGGCGAGGACCAGCTTCAGCGCGTAACGCTCACCCTCGAAGAGAACGGACTCGACCGTCGCCGCGATCCCCTCGCCGGCGGCGATATTCTCGCCGGAGACGACATCCTCCGGCCGGACGAGGACATCCACCCTGTCGCCACTGGCTGCCCCGGCAGCAGCAGCAAATATCGGCTCCAGCGCAGGCCAGTCGAGCGCCCTGGCATCGCCGAAGGGACGAGGCAGCGTCACGATCGCGCCTCGCCCGATCAGCCCGCCAACGACGCGGCCTTCCGGCCGGGCATAGATTTCAGCGGGCGGGGCCACTTGCAGCAGCCGACCCTCCGACATGACGGCTACGTCGGTCGCAAGCGCCATCGCCTCGCTCTGGTCATGGGTGACGTAGATCATCGTCGCGCCCGAGCGCTGGTGGAATTCGCGGAAGGTTTCCTCCATCTCCTGTTTCAGGTGCCGGTCGAGATTGGCAAGCGGCTCGTCGAGCAGCACCACGTCGGGCGATGTCACCAGGCAGCGGGCGAGCGCCACGCGCTGACGTTGACCGCCGGAGAGATCGGCCGGCCGCCGTTCGGCATAATCGGCAAGCCGCACCGTGCCGAGCGCGTCGCGCACCTTCGCCCGGTAGACCTCGCCCGAGATGCCGCGCACCTTGAGGGGGTAGCCGACATTGTCGGCGACACTCATATGCGGCCACAGCGCATAGGACTGAAAGACCATCGCCATGTTGCGCTTTTCCGGTGGCACCGACTGCGCGGCATCGGCAAGCAACCGCTCGCCGAGATGGATCGAGCCATCGCTCGGCGTCTCGAAACCGGCGATCATGCGCAGCACCGTCGTCTTGCCGCAGCCGGAAGGCCCGAGCAGCGCGAGGAAGCCGCCCTCGCGCACCTCGAGCGAAAAGCCGCTGACGGCGGCCCGCCCGCTGCCAAAATCCTTGCCGAGCTGGTTGAGGATCAGCCTCGCCACGGGACCACTCCTTTCGGCAGTCGTTTGGCCAGAAGCTCAAGCAGCAGCATCAGCACGACGACCATGAGGACGACGAGCACCGAGAGCGCCGACGCAAGGTCGGAACTGCCGCTGTCGTCGAGATTGTAGATGGCGACGCCGAGCGTCTGGGTGCCGGCCGACCAGAGCAGCGCCGAGATCGTCAGCTCGTTGCAGGCGATCAGGAAGACCAGGATGACCGAGGCGCCGGCGGCCGGCGCAATCAGCGGCACGATGATATCGGCAAGCCGGCGGAAAAAGCCGGCGCCGGAAAGCCGCGCCGCCTCCTCGAGCGCCGGATCGAGCTGATGGAAGGCGCTGACCACCGGCTTCAGGCTGACGGCGAAGAACGATGAGAAATAGGCGATCAGGATGATCCAGATCGTGCCGTAAAGCGAGACGTGCAGGATCGGGATGGGTGCAGCGAACACCAGGATGAAGGAAACGGCCATGACGATGCCGGGCAGCGAATAGGGTATTTCGATCAGGCTGGAAACGATACGGGAAACCACATCCTTGCGCCGCGTCAGCGCATAGGCTGCAAGCACCGTCACCACAAGGAGACAAAGCGCAGTGGCACCGGCAAGCGACAGCGAATTGATAAAGGCCGTGCGCGTCACCGCCTGTCGGAACAGGATCTCCTCAAAAGCATGCAGCGACATCGTCTTGAAGGTGAGCGGCACGCCATAGGCCGGCACCAGCGCACCGGCAAGGAGCGCGAAGAACGGCGCGGCCAGCATGAAAAACAGGATCACCCAGACGAGCGGCGTGAAGGCAAACCGCCAGATGCCGAGTTCGAAGGCAGCACTCGCCCCGGATAACCCGATGACGCGGTAGTCACGGCCGCGCAGCGCCCGGTCCTGGATCATCAGCCCGACGACCGAGATGACGGCGATGATCGCCGAGAGCACGGCGACGTCGCCGAAGGTACGGCTGGTGAAGGCGGAAAACTTGGTGAAGATCAACGTCGGCAGCGTGAAGATCGAGGCCGGAATGCCGAGAATGGCGGGAATACCGAAATTGCCGGTGCAGGAGACGAAGGAGATCGCCGCTCCCGCGATGATGCCGGGCAGCGACAGCGGCAGAATGATATCGCGGAACACTCGCAAGCTGGAGGCGCCGGAAAGCCGTGCTGCCTCGACGCCGTCGCGGGGCAGCGTCATCAGCCCGGCCCGAAGCGCCAGGTAGACCAGCGGCGCATGCTGCACGCCATAAAGCAGCGCGATGCCACCCACCGAATAGAGCGGCTGCGGCGAGCCGAGCGGCGGGGCGATATGCAGCGCCTTCAACAGCGGGCTGGAGGGGCCTGACATCTGCACCCAGGCAAGCGCCGTCACCTGCGGCGGGATCATCATCGGCAGCACGAAGAAGAAGCTGAGCAGCCCCTTGGCGCGGATATCGGTCAGCGTCAGCAGGAAGGCGAAGAGGCAGCCGATAACAAGCGAGATCACCGTGCCCAGAATGGCGGTGACGACCGTGTAATAGGTCATCGACCATAGCGAGGCTTCGCCGAGAACCGTCATCACGCCGCCATCGGCAAAGGCCGCTATCCCGACCATGGCGAGGYGGGCGAGCGGCAGCACGCTGAGGATCAGGACGACGATGACGACAAAAGGAAACAGCCAGGCGGGCTGGCTGTTTCCGGTTTTGATATATCCGTGCATGAAAGGATCAGTTCGAGCCGTAGATGCCCGAGAAGGTCTTGAGATCCTGATCGGTATTCTTCAGAGCGTCTGCGGCCTTGATCGGCAGGACCTTGATGGTGTCGCGCGCGGGGAAGCCTTCCGGCAGCTTCATGCCGTTGCGGGCTGGGATGTAGCCGAGCTTCAGGAAGCCTTCCTGGCCCTTTTCGGAGAGCACGTAATCGACGAATTTCTTGGCGGCATCGGCGTTCTTCGTGCTGGCAAGGATACCGACCGGCTCGGTGACGGCCGAAACGCCTTCGCTCGGGAACACGAATTCGACCGGCGCGCCCTTGGCCTTCTCGCGGATCGGCAGGTAGTCGACGACCATACCGTAGGCCTTTTCGCCCGAGGCGACGGACTTCAGCACGGCGCCGTTGCCGCCGGCCGCGATCGCACCGTTTTCGGCAAGCGACTTGTAGAAGTCCCAACCGAGGCCGGGAACGGCGGCAAGCGTCTGGGCGTGGATCAGGGCCGCACCCGAGGCAAGCGGGCTCGGCATGGTGACGAGGCCCTTGGCTTCCGGCTTCGTCAGGTCCTTCCAGCTCGCAGGCTTCATCGCGGCCGAGGTGTTATACATGATGCCGGTGGTGATCAGCTTGGTCGAGTAGTAATAGCCGTCGGTGTCATAAAGGGCGGCGTCGTATTGGGCAGCTTCTGGCGACTTGTAGGCCAGGAGCTTGCCGTCTTCCTTGAGGCGCTCCAGCGTCACCACGTCGGCGATGAGGAGGACGTCGGCGACCGGGTTGCCGGCCTGAATCTCGGCCTGGAGCTTCGCCATGATCTTCGGCGTGCCGTCGCGTACCCAGTCGACCTTGATATCGGGATTGGCGGTCATGAAGCCGTCGACCGTCGCCTGCGCGTCCTCGTTCGGCTGGCTGGTATAGAGAACGAGGTTTGCGGCCGAAGCCGGAATGGCAAGGAGGCTCGCAGCGACAAGTGCTGCGGCGGAAACGATCGTTTTCATGGGAAGGATCCTCGATTTCGATACCCCTCCCTTATTAGGGGTCGTTGACAGAGATGTGACAGTGCGCCGCAGCCCACCAGGCTCCGGTTTCACAACCCTCCTTGATCTCTACCGGCTTTGCCGACAATCGGGGCGATCGCCTTTCCCGCAATCTCGCCGGCGTTGTCTTCAACCCTGTGAAAGAGGCGATCATCTGGTATCCTCGCGCGCAAGCGATCTCACACAGGCGTGAACACCCGGCGATTTGCCATTGCCGGGCGTTGCGCTACGTCACTCACGTTTCGATGAAGGAGGAATTTCAATGGAATATCGTCTGCTCGGCCGTTCCGGCCTGAAGATTTCGACTTTGACCATGGGCACGATGACCTTCGGAGGCGTCGGCTGGGCGAAGACCGTCGGCGACCTCGGTGTCTCCGAGGCCCGCAAGATGATCGATATATGCATCGATGCCGGCATCAACCTGATCGACACCGCCAATGCCTATTCAGCAGGCGAATGCGAAAACATCATCGGCGATGTGCTCTCCGGCAAGAGGCCGCAGGGCGTGCTGCTCGCCACCAAGGCCCGCTTCGGCATGGGCGACGGCCCGAACGACCAGGGCCTGTCGCGCTACCACCTCATCCGCGAATGCGAAGCGAGCCTCAAACGCCTGAAGACCGATGTCATCGACCTTTACCAGGTGCATGAATGGGACGGCCAGACGCCTCTGGAAGAGACGATGGAAGCGCTCGACACCCTGATCAGGCAGGGCAAGGTGCGTTACGTTGGCTGCTCGAACTATTCCGGCTGGCACATTATGAAGGCGCTCGGCATCGCCAAAGAGCACAGGTACCAGCGCTTCGTCAGCCAACAGATCCACTATACGCTGGAAGCCCGCGACGCCGAATACGAGTTGCTGCCGATCTCGATCGACCAAGGCCTCGGCGTGCTGGTCTGGAGCCCGCTCGCCGGCGGCCTGCTGTCCGGCAAGCATCGCCGCAACCAGGCAGCGCCAGAAGGCACGCGTCAGTTCGCCGGTTGGACCGAACCGCCGATCCGTGATGAGAACCGCCTCTGGAACATCGTCGAGACACTGGTCGCGATCGGCGAAGAGCGCGGTGTCTCGGCCGCCCAGGTGGCGCTCGCCTGGCTGATCGGCCGCAAGGCGGTCACCTCGGTCATCATCGGTGGCCGCACCGAAGCCCAGTTCCGCGACAACATCGCCGCCGCCGAGCTGAAACTGACGGACGAGGAGCGCAAGCGCCTCGACGCGGTCAGCCTGCCGCCGGTGATCTATCCCTATTGGCACCAGCTGAACACAGTTAGCGACCGGCTTGGTGAAGCCGATCTCGAGCTTTTCGGTCCGCATCTCCAGCAATAGCCGATCATGGATCAAGCATTGCACGGCGAAAGGCAGACGTCACAAAAGATGCACTTTCGCCGTGTTATCCTGAAACCCCGCCACCCGCTGCGAGGTTCTCCATGCTGAAGAATTACAAGGTCCTGAAGGGTACGGCGAGCGCCCTTGCCCTCGACGACGACAACGATCCCCATATCGAAATCCGCATCGAGGCGAACGGCATCAGCTACCGTATCGCGCTCAACGTCCGCTCCAAGGAATCGCCGCACGACCTGCTCTACGCCAATATCGTCGACTTCAAGCATTCGTCGCTGACGGAGGCACTCGAAGCGCTGCCGATGGGCCTGACCGACATCCGCAACGACCGTCCGGAGCTCGCCATCGATTATGTCCGCGGCGGGTTGATCGAGCGCGAGGACATGAATGTCGCGCCCTTCCAGCTCTCCGGGCCGAAGAACGACCTGCGTGACTTCATCGAGCCGATCGTCCAGGAAGGCATTGCCGATTCCGACGTGCATTTCTACGCCTTCGGCGAAGCCTGGGGTCCTGAGAACAACAAGCCGGACCAATATTTCCGTTTCGAGCCGGGCAACGGCATCCACGACATCCACATGAACCAGGGCGACGGCGGCAGCTTCAAGGCCACCAACGGGCCGAACCAGGACGGCGCCCTGCTCGTCCATTTCAACGATACCGACGAATGGGCGGCGATCTTCCTCTGCTTCCAGTCGCAGAACTGGAACACCGATGCGGCGACCGGCCATCCGGTTTCCGACAGTCGCGGCGGCCAGGGCCGCGGCGAAGGCACACGCCGGCCGCAGCCGATCGTCGCCTCGTCGCTGCGCATCGTCGCCGCGCTGATCAACCCGGTGAACGGTGAAGGCGGCACCGAGGCCGAAACGGTGACGATCATCAACCGCTCCGACATGCAGGCGTCGCTCGACGGCTGGAAGCTGGAGGACGAAAACGGCAGGACCCAGACGCTATCGGGGTCGTTGAGCGCGGGCGAGCTACGCACCATAGCGCTCGATGCCGCAGCCGGCGGCCCGCAGCTTGCCAACAGGGGCGGCGACATCATCCTGCGCAATGCCGACGGTGCCGTGGCCGACCGGGTCGGCTACGGCAAGAGCGAGACGGCGAACGAAGGCTGGACGACGATCTTCTGATCGGCGCCAGCCTGGATCAGCCGCCGATTTCGGCCGAGATCAGCGCGCCGAGGCGGCCGATGCCGTCCTCGATCATCTGCTCGTTGGCGCAGGAGAAGCTGACGCGGAAGGTGTTGGCGCCGGAACCATCGGCGAAGAAAGCCTTGCCGGGCACGAAGGCGACTTTGGCGGTTTCGAGTGATTTCGCCAGCAGTTTGGCGCCGTCCATGCCCTCCGGCAGCGTGATCCAGATGAACATGCCGCCTTCCGGCTTCGTCCAGCTGATGCCTTCAGGCATGTATTTTTCGAGCGCGGCCAGCATGCAGTCGCGGCGTTGACTGTAGGYGGTTTTGATCTTGGCGACCTGCGCATCGAAGGCGCGCTCGGCGACATCTGATATCGCCATTTGGTTGATCGTCGAAGAATGCAGGTCGGCCGCCTGCTTCATCAGCACCAGCTTGCGGATGACGGGCGCGTTGGCGACGATGAAGCCGACGCGAAGGCCGGGCGCCAGCGTCTTCGAGAAGCTGCCGCAATAGATCGTGCGCGTATCGTTGATATGGCCCTTCTCGGCGATTTCGAGCGCCAGGATCGGCGGGATCGGATCGCCGTCGTAACGCAGCGACTGGTAGGCCGCATCCTCGATGACGGCGATGTCGAGATCTTCCGCCAGTGCCAGGACCTTCTTGCGGCCGTCAAGATCGACGGTCTCGCCGGTCGGATTGGAGAAGTCGGCGGAGAGATAGGCGAACTTCACTTTGCCGCCGGCAGCGGAAGCGGCCGCGCGGTAGGACTCGGGCGTCCGGTTGCCGTTCGGCGTCAGTTGGTCGTAGGCCGGTTCATAGGCGTTAAAGGCCTGCAGCGCGCCGAGATAAGTCGGCCATGTCACGAGCGCGGTGTCGTTTGGTGACAGGAAGAGCTTGCCGAGATAATCGAGGCCCTGCTGCGAACCGGAGACGATGAAAACATTGTCGAGCTCGCAGGGAATGCCGAGAGCGGCCATCTGCCCGACCAGCCATTCGCGCAGCGGCTTGTAGCCTTCGCTGACCGAATATTGCAGCGCCGAATTGACAGCGGCGCCGTCGAAGATGTCGGCATAGGCCTGCTTGAACTCCCGATCCGGAAAGAGCGCCGGATCCGGAATGCCGCCGGCAAAAGAGATGATGTCGGGCCTGTCGAGAAGCTTCAGGAGTTCACGGATTTCGGATGCGCGCATGCGCGACGAGCGCGACGCAAACATGGTGTCCCAGTTCAGCATGGGGTTTCCTCGTATTTTCTATACCGTCGACAAACCATGCGGTGGAAATTATGTCAATAATGCTGACCTAATTTCTTGTTATGGTGACAAGTTGGAAATCTTATATTCCAAAGTCTTGGTGCGAGATTAGCGAACGTCTTTGCGACGGCGCTCGATCCCGAATTTGCTGCTCGACGTCAGCCACATCAAGCGATTATTCCTCTGATCAAAGCCGAAACCGGCTGATTCAGACCTTTCCAAGACCAGCTCGGCGGCGGTAGTGTCGCCGCCACTATTCAATTTACTATCAAGGTGCCAGCAATGACCGTAACGTCGGCCTCTCCTGAAATCAAAATCGAACTCCACAAGTCTCCCGTGTCGGACGCCGATCGCATCCAGGCACTGGAGACGCCCGGCTTCGGAAAGGTCTTCACGGATCATATGGTCCTGGCACGATGGACTGCCGACAWGGGCTGGCACGATGCGAAGGTTACGCCGAGGCGCCCCCTGGAGCTCGATCCTGCGAGCGCCGTGCTGCACTACGCTCAGGAAATCTTCGAGGGCATGAAAGCCTACAAGGCGGATGATGGCCGGATCCTGCTCTTTCGGCCTGAAGAGAACGCACGCCGCTTCGCGCAGTCGGCGACCCGCATGGCGATGCCTCCTGTGCCCGAAGAACTCTTCCTGAAGGCGGTCGAAGAACTGGTCCGCGTTGACAAGGCCTGGATTCCGTCCGGCGACGCCAGCCTGTACCTTCGCCCCTTCATGTTCGCCAATGAGGCGTTTCTCGGCGTTCGTCCGGCTCTGGAATATGTCTTCTGCATCATCGCCTCTCCGGTTGGCGCCTACTTCAAGGGTGGCGCGAAGGCCGTCTCCCTTTGGGTCGAGACCGAATACACCCGTGCGGCCAGCGGCGGCACTGGCGCTGCAAAATGCGGCGGAAACTACGCAGCCAGCCTCGTGGCGCAAGCCGAGGCGTCGAAGAAGGGTTGCGATCAGGTCGTCTTCCTGGACGCCGCAGAGCATCGCTGGGTCGAAGAACTCGGCGGCATGAATGTCTTCTTCGTGATGAACGATGGATCAGTGGTGACCCCGCCCCTTGGCGGCACGATCCTGCCGGGCATCACCCGGGCCTCCGTGATCGTGCTCGCCGAAGAAAGGGGCTTGCGCGTCGAGCAGCGCCCCTACTCGTTCGCGGAATGGCAAGAAGACGCTGCCAGTGGCAGGCTCGTCGAAGCCTTCGCTTGCGGCACTGCCGCAGTCCTGGCGGGCATCGGCCTGGTTCGACATGCCGGCGGCGAGTTTCTGGTCGGAGACGGACAGACCGGCAAGTTGACCAGCGAACTGCGCCAGCAGCTCGTCAGTCTGCAGAAGGGCGTAACGAACGATGAGCACGGCTGGACCCGCCTCATCCCGACCTGAACTCCAGACGTTCCACGCGAACGGCGGCGTCAACACCCACATGGTGGGCGCCGCTCTCCGCCTCGCCCGCAAAGTCGTCGGGCTGGCGATATATTCCGCGCGAGCTTTCCAAATGGCTGGCACGCGAAAAGGACGAAGAAGCCGTCGACAGCTTCATCGCCTATACCGCAATATGCATGGTTGTTTCGCTCGACACGACACTTGCCCGCCGTGCTGCCGAAATAACGGCAACTCATAAATTCGCCACTGCCGATGCGATCATTTATGCGACCGCGGAACGCCATGATGCCGATATCCTGCCGTGCGACGCCCATTTCAAGGATCTCGAACGCGCCATCCCTATCGATAAAAAGACTTATCCTCATGTGACCCAAGCCCTCGACGGCGCAGCACAACGCTTCTATCACAACATGGAAAATGGTAATCTGGCATCTGAAATGGCTGAAAACCGGCATGTGCGGGCGGCACGAATCCAATGGCGAAAATGACGATCTCGCTTCCGGATCATCTGGCGGAATACGTCGAAAATCGTGTCGCAAGCGGCAGATACAGCAGTGCCGGCGCATTCCTGGCGGAGCTCATTCTGAAGGATCAGCTCCATCACAAACTAGACGACGAAGAACTGCGCAACATCCTGAGGCAGGCTGAGGAAAGCGGCCCGAGCGATCGACGCATTCCCGACATCCTGTCGGAAACGAAGGCCAAGCTGCGTGACAACAACCTATAGGCTGACCCGAACCGCGGACGCCGTGCTATCAGGCATCGACGAATATGCTTGCCTCAACTTCGGCGAGGCGCAGGCAGACGCCTATCTTCTCGACTGGGACAGGATTTTCGTGCTTCTTTCCCACGCTCCCTCCATGGGAGAAGAGTGCGACGAACTCGGCGCTGGCCTTCGCCGGCTCCTCCACATGCGCCACGTCGCCTTCTACCGGGTGGCATCGGAAGGGATTGTCGTCATTGACATCATCGACGCGGACCGGCTTCCCGAAAAACATCTTCAATCCAACCGACGCCCGCGATCGGCCGAACAGCATGCCTCCTGACTGCACCTCCGCCTTCTACGAGGAAAATGCCGAGACGTATGCCAACCGGGCGCGCAGCCTGCCAAAGCAGCGGCTCGATGCCTTCCTCGCTGGTCTTGCACCCGGTGCGGCAATCCTCGAACTCGGCTGCGGCGGCGGGCAGGACAGCGACTACATGCTGTCGCAGGGTTTCGACGTTATGCCGACGGATGGCTCGGCCAAGCTTGCAAGACAAGCGGAAGTTCTGATCGGCAGACCGGTCAGGGTCATGCTGTTCCAAGAGCTCGACGCCGACAGCGCCTTCGACGGCGTCTGGGCGCAGGCAAGCCTTCTCCACGTCCCGAGGCCCGAGTTGCCCGATGTCTTCGCCCGCACCCGGCGCGCCCTGAGGACAGGCGGCATCATTCATGCGACCTTCAAGGCAGGCGATGCGGAAGGCCATGACGGCTTTGGGCGGTATTACAACTATCCCTTGGCTGTCGGAGCTTTTGACGAACGGCGGCTGGGGGAACATCGCCATCAGCGAGAGCGACGGCGGCGGCTATGACGGCAAGCCGACCCGCTGGCTGACCGTGAGCGCAGAACGGTAAAGGCCGGAGCTTTCGCCCCGGCCTCCAACCGCAGAATCTTGAAACCGCTTAGTTGACGGACTTGTCGACCAACTTGTTCTTGCCGATCCAGGGCATCATGCCGCGCAGCTTGGCGCCGACTTCCTCGATCTGGTGGCTGTCGTTCATGCGGCGGATGCCCTTGAAGCGCGAGCCGCCGGCACGGTATTCCTGCATCCAATCGGAAGTGAACTTGCCGGTCTGGATGTCCTTGAGCACGCGCTTCATCTCGGCCTTGGTCTCGGCGGTGATGATACGCGGACCGGAGACGTATTCGCCCCATTCGGCCGTGTTCGAGATCGAGTAGTTCATGTTGGCGATACCGCCTTCATAGATCAGGTCGACGATCAGCTTCACTTCGTGCAGGCACTCGAAATAGGCCATCTCAGGCGCGTAACCGGCCTCAACAAGCGTTTCGAAACCGGCGCGGATGAGCTCGACCAGACCGCCGCAGAGAACGACCTGTTCGCCGAAGAGGTCGGTTTCGCATTCTTCGCGGAAGTTGGTTTCGATGATGCCCGAGCGACCGCCGCCGACGCCGCAGGCGTAGGAGAGCGCCAGTTCAAGCGCATTGCCGGACGCGTTCTGGTGAACGGCAACGAGGCAGGGAACGCCGCCGCCCTTCTGGTATTCGCCGCGAACCGTATGGCCCGGACCCTTCGGCGCGATCATGACGACGTCGAGCGATGCCTTCGGCTCGATGAGGCCGAAATGAACGTTGAGGCCGTGTGCAAAAGCGATCGCAGCGCCGTCGCGGATGTTGCCGGCGATGTCGGCCTTGTAGATGTCGGCCTGAAGTTCGTCAGGCGTAGCCATCATCAGGAGGTCACCCCATTTGGCAGCGTCGGCAACGGTCATGACCTTGAAGCCGTCGGCCTCTGCCTTCTTGATGGTCGGCGAGCCGGCCTTGAGAGCGATGACCACGTTTGCATGGCCGCTGTCCTTGAGGTTCAGCGCGTGCGCGCGACCCTGGGAGCCGTAGCCGACGATGACGACGTTCTTGGACTTGATGAGGTTGAGATCGGCATCACGATCGTAATAGACGCGCATTTGAAGTTCCTTCCCTTTGCTTGTCTTGTTGACTGTCATTAAAGCGGAATCAACCGAGAACCGGCATCTCCGCCAGAACCTTGTCCGTGCCATAAAGCCTGAGGAAGGCAGTGACCGCCCTCTCCGCCTGGCGCGCGGTATCCTTGAGGCCTGGCTCACCGAGCAGCATGCGCACATGCAGGTCGGAAACGATCAAGCCGTAAAGCGTGTGATAAGCCTCGTCGGCATCGGAAAAACGCAGGAGCCCTGCTCTCTTCCCGGCATCGATCAGCGCCATGGCGCGCCGGTCGATCTGGCGACGGCCGCGCTCGAGCAGCAGCTTGCCGAGCTTCGAGCCGTCACGGTTCGACTGGCCGATCGCCAACCGGTTCAGTGCCAGCGAGACGTCGCCGGCGAGCACCTCGAGCAGGTCACGCGCGAAAATGACGACATGGTCGTGCAGGCTCGCCGCCGTCAGCCGCTCTCCATTGCGCTCGAAGGTGCGCACCTTGCTCGCCTGATAGGCAATCATCGCCGATAGCAGACCGTCGCGATCGCCGAACCACTTGTAGAGGCTTTCCTTCGAGCAATTGGCGGCGCGCGCGACGCCCGAAGTCGTCAGCGCCTTCTCGCCGCCATCGACGAGCAATCGCAGCGCCTGCTCCAGAACGGCGTTCTGGCGCGGCGAAAATTCGCTCGGCTCTGCGGTATCGACAGACACGGTCATGACTCCCATATACGTACCGTACGGTACGGTTCGCGAGGTTTATGCGATAAACCGATCAGGTCGTCAAGAAGTCCAGATAGATTTTTTTAATACGGGAAACCGCGATGAAACACCAGAATTGGATAGGCGCGAATCCTCGGCGACCGCATAATGTCGCGCTATACCATTTGCCCGGAGGCTTCGATGTCACGCCTGTCTGCAGCTCTTCTGCTCGGAGCAATCCTCCTTGGCGGCTCAAGCGCTGTCGCGCAGTCCGACAGCGACGTCTATAACCGCATCGAGGAACTGCACGGCGATGCCGCAAGCTTCGACCGGCCGCTGCGCCAACTTGTTCGGGCGATGCGCTCAGGCGACGCCGAGACCATCGCCGGCCTTGCCGAATACCCGCTGACGGTCAAGGCCAACGGCGAGACCTACGACGTCGAGAACGCTGAGGATTTCATCGACAATTTCGACGATCTCGTGACGCCCGAGACCCGCCGCGCCGTCGGACGCCAGCAATACGAGGATCTCTTCGTCAACAGCGACGGCGTCATGATGGCCGGCGGCGCCGTCTGGATGGGCGCGGTCTGCGACGACACCGCCTGCGAGGCGAGCCATTGGGCGATCATCGCGATCAACAACTGAAATCTGGTGATGAGGGAAAGCCGATGAAATACCAGATAACAGCCGCAGTCATCGCCGCAGCTCTCACGATCGCCGCAAACGCACAGGCCGCCGAAACGCGCTGCGGCTGGATCGAGAATCCGACGCCCGCCAACTGGTGGCTGGAGGACGCGGAGAACACCTGGACGATCATGACCCAGGGCGACGATGCCGGCGAGGTGGAAGGCATGGAGCTGATCTCCGACATCTCCGAACATGAGTATGTGAGAACCAACGGCAATTACGGCTACGCCTGCGCCTGCATGAGTGTGGAGACCGATGGCACGGAGCGCATCACGAAAATCCTCTCCTTCCGCCAGCTAAAGCTCGCCAAATGCCGTGCCGACAAGGCGCTGAAATTCCCCGGCTGATGAGCCGCGGCTTATAACGCCGTGGCGCAACCTGCCGGGATGGCGAAAGGCTCTGCCGGCACCGCCTTGTCGATCGCGTAAAGCTTCGCGAAACCCGCATCTTCGACGAGCGTCAGGCCGGCCGGCATGAAGGTGCCGACATAGCGGTCGGGAATATCGGCATTGGCGACGAGGACGAAATCGAATCGACTGCGCCAATCCGACAGATAGGGCGTGAAGTCTCGATATTGCTGCATCATTGTCGGGCATGAAAGCACACCAATCGACAGCAGATTGCCCTCGGGAATCGCGATCTCAGACCATGGCGACAGAACGGAAAGCGGCTGTTTACCCTTTGCCGTGAAGAGCGTCGGAACGAAAGCATGCGAGAAAGGCACGGCAAGCGTCGGCAGGTGCCGGAAAGTATCCAGTCCCCAGGCAAAATGCCGGTTGGAATGGGAAAGACCGTTCACCGTCTCGGGTTCGTGTCCCAAAGGCAGCACGGCGGCACCGGCCGGCACCCTTTTGAGCGCGGTCTCGAGGGCACCAACGTCCTCCTGTGCCAGCCACCAGTTCCAGCCGACCCAGCCGGTGCGGCAGGAGACCGCGAGATTGATGACCAGCGCTAGCAGCAGCGCATGCCGGCGCGTGAGATTGGCAAAGGGGCACACCATCGCCATGGCGACCAGCGCCGTCATGATCGGAAAGCGCCAACTGATCCATCCGGTGCCCAGCATGTGGCGCGGTGAAACACAGGAGAGCAGCAGCAGGCCACAGGCGGCGACGGCAAGCCCCGCATGCATGCGGATATCGCCCGCGCGTATGGCGCGTGTGCAGATGAGGATCAGCGGCAGAACCAGGACGACATCCACCACCGGGACATAGGTTGTGATGGCGGAGAGCAGATTCATGACGATCAGGACAACGCCGTCATTCCATGCAAGCCCAAGGCCGTTGCCGCCGGCGTTGGGCAGAGCTGCCGTGTGAAGGTAGAGCGCGAGCGGCGGCAGGACGCAGGCGCCAAGCGCCAGCACCAACCGGCCGACGAGCCTCATCAGACCCGCCTTCGATCGCACTATGTCGATGCGCCAGGAAAATTCTAGGCCGCAGACGATCGCCATATAGAAGCCAAGAGCGAAGATGTGCATGACTGTCAGCAGCAGCGCGGCGGCGAGCCGCCAGGCAAAAAGCAGCGTGGGATTTCCGCCCTGCAGACGGAGATCGATGCAGGCAAAGCCGAGCGCCATGCCGAGGCCGATCTGGAAGTTGATGAAGCCGCCGATCATAGTGGCACACCAGCCGAGCGACAGCATCGCGGTCTGCCAGTGGTGCCGGCCACCGAAAAGCGCGCGGTGCAGGCCGATCGCCCCGAGTGGCGGCAGCACGATCGCCAGGAAAAGCAAAGCCCGCGCAAGCCTGTCGGCGC
The DNA here is from genome assembly GCF_056406015.1 of Rhizobium sp. P1_E1. Taxonomy (NCBI): domain Bacteria; kingdom Pseudomonadati; phylum Pseudomonadota; class Alphaproteobacteria; order Hyphomicrobiales; family Rhizobiaceae; genus Rhizobium; species Rhizobium sp. P1_E1. The sequence goes on from NZ_JBFUAY010000023.1 coordinate 22,073, forward strand.
CGACAAGCGGCCCCAGCCAGGTGGCCAGAACATCGATCCCGACATTGGTGAAGGTGCGGCTCCAATCGACCGTATAGATCTTGGGAAACGGTTGCTCGCCTATCCCGCCCGAAAGGAGCCAGATACGGGCGTAGTGATTGGCGTAATCGAGAACTGGCGGAAAAGGAAACAGGAGGACCAAAGCCGCGGCAAGCCCGACGAAAGCAACGATCGCAACGGTGGAATCCTGCCTGGCAATCAATTTCTCAGGCCCGGCAGCGGCCAAGGCAGGCGCAGCAATCCGGTCCATTATCCGATCCGACTGCTCCTTTGCGACCGCGGCTCACCGGATGCAAAGGCCGCATCCAGCGCCGTGCGCCTGTCGCTGGCGCTCATCTCCGAGAAAGCGATCGACAGTTCTGCGTGTTCACTGCCGCGCACGATCGTCTCGACCATGAACATCGGCCGCTTCTTGCTCTCCTGTACCAGCCGTCCGAGATACTCGCCGATGATGCCGATGCAGATCAGCTGGATGGCACTGAAGGCGCTGACGGCGGCCATGATCGACGACCAGCCGGTGACCGTTTCGCCCTGCAGCCAACGAACGAAGGTGTAGACGAGCAAAGCGATCGCGACGCCGGCGCTCATCATGCCAAGCCATGTGCTGATGCGCAGCGGCGTCGTCGAAAAGCTGGTGATCGCATCCAGCGCGAAATTGATCATCTTGCGCAGCGGATATTTCGTCGTGCCGGCAAAACGGGCGTCGCGCTCGTAGGGAAGCGCCACCTGCCTGCCGCCGATCCAGCTGACCATGCCACGGATAAAGCGATCGCGCTCCGGCATCGCCAGCAGGATATCGACGACGCGACGGCGCATCAGCCGAAAATCACCGGTATCACGGGGGATGGTCACGGAAGCGAGCTTGGACAAAGCGCGATAGAAAAGCGAAGCGGAGGCGAGTTTGAACCAGGTTTCGCCCTGGCGGCGCGTGCGCTGGCCGTAAACGACGTCGGCGCCGCGCTCCATGATCGGCATCATCATCAAAAGCAGCTCAGGCGGATCTTGAAGATCGGCATCGATTAAAAGCACGCGCTCGCCCCGCGACGCGGAAAGACCAGCCGTTGACGCCAACTGGTGGCCGTGATTGCGCAGAAGACGTATACCGAGCACCTGCGGCACATCAGCCGCCAGACTGGAAATGATCTCCCAGGTGCGGTCGGACGAGCCGTCGTCGACGAGAATGAGCTCGAAGGCGTCGCCGGCAACGCTGTGAGCAGCAGCAACGGCGCGGCGGCAGAACTCGCGCAGGCCCTCTTCCTCGTTATGACAAGGCGCGACGATGGAAAGAAATGGTATTTGCGTCATGCGGACATCGGCGCCTGCTTGATGGTGGCGCCAGACTAGCGACGAAAGGTCAAACATCCTTTAACGATTGGATGCCTGTCGCAGAGCTATCCTGTCCGCAGCCAGCGGAATGTCGCTTTGCTTCGACCGATCAGACGACAAATCTCGACAATACTTGGCTTCCAGACGCGCGCCGCGCTACTCCGCCGCCATGATGTCGCGAGCGCCGTCGACATCGCGGGCCGGCGAGGCGCCGTAGAGGCGGCTGTATTCGCGGCTGAACTGCGACGGGCTTTGGTAACCGACGCGGTGGCCGGCCGTGCCCGCATCGAGGCGCTCCACGAGCATCAGACGGCGCGCCTCGTGCAGTCGAAGCTGCTTCTGATACTGCACCGGCGTCATCGCCGTGACCGACTTGAAGTGATGATGGAAAGACGACACGCTCATGCTGACGCGGTCGGCAAGGTCTTCGATGCGCAGTGGCCGGGCAAAATTCTCCTTCAGCCATGCGACGGCGCGCGCAACCCTGTTGCTGTGGCTGTCTGCAGTGGCGATGTTGATCAGCCGCGCGCCATCCGGCCCGGTCAGCACCCGGTAGAGGATTTCCTGTTCGATCAGCGGCGCCATGGCAGGAATGTCGCCTGGACGATCGAGCAAGCGCAACAGGCGGACGGCAGCATCCAGGAGCTCCGGCGGAGCGACGTTCACCGCCATCCCGCGCTGCCCGTCGGTATCGGCGGCTGGGCGCGGAATATCGATGCGGCTGAGCAACTCCAGCAGCTTTTCGGAATCGATTGCCAGCCCCAGGCAGAGATGCGGAACCTCAGGGCTCGCCTCCGTGACGCGCCAGGCGACCGGCAGATCGAGCGAGGTCAGCAGATAGTCGCCAGTCCCATAGCTGATAAGTTCCGCGCCGAGGCGCAGGCTCTTGGCCCCCTGCAGGACAAAGGCAAAACAGGGCCGATAGCTGCTGTGCAGCGGATCGCTGGGCTTGGACCGACGGCTGATGTGAAGATTGCCGATATCAGTCGCGAACTCGCCGTCACCGGTCGCGAAGCGCATCGCGATATCGACAATTTCCTGATAGGGGCTGAAGGGCAAGGTCATGCGGCAACTCTTTCTGTCAACTCTCTGACACCGGCGATACCGCTCTTATCTAGAGTGCCTTCGCCATTTCGCAAACAGGCTGGCGCCTCACTTTTGCAGGATCGTGCAAAAAGCTGAGAGGATCGCTCTAACCCTCAGCCGCCGTTCCGGGCAATAGTCCACCATCTCTTTCAACCCCTACCCACAATCGAAAAGGATGGTTCCCATGCCTATTGCAAGAGGCTACGCCGCGACCGATGCTTCCAAGCCGCTGACCCCTTTCACCTTCGAACGCCGCGATCCGAACCCCGATGACGTCGTTATCGACATCAAGTTTGCCGGCATCTGCCATTCGGACATCCACACTGTCCGCAACGAATGGAAGAACGCCGTCTATCCGATCGTGCCGGGCCATGAGATCGCCGGCATCGTCTCGGCCGTCGGCTCTGATGTGACCAAGTTCAAGGTCGGCGATCGCGTCGGCGTCGGTTGCTTCGTCGATTCCTGCATCGGCTGCGCCGAGCGCGACCTCGATCGGGAACAGTATATGCCCGGGCTCGCCGGCACCTACAATGACTTCGAAGCCGACCGCAAGACACGCACCCAGGGCGGCTATTCGGACTCGATCGTCGTCAGGGAAGGCTATGTCATGTCCATTCCGGACAATCTGCCGCTCGATGCCTCCGCGCCGCTGCTCTGCGCCGGCATCACGCTCTATTCGCCGCTGCGCCACTGGAATGCCGGCCCCGGCAAGAAGGTCGCGATCGTCGGCATGGGCGGCCTCGGCCATATGGGCGTCAAGCTCGGCGCCGCCATGGGCGCTGATATCACCGTTCTCTCCCAGAGCCTTTCCAAGAAGGAAGATGGGCTGAAGCTCGGCGCCAAGGAATATTACGCCACCAACGACCCGGAAACCTTCACGAAGCTTGCCGGCACTTTCGACCTGATCATCTGCACCGTCAGCGCCGAGATCGACTGGAATGCCTATCTCGGCCTCCTGAAGGTGGATGGTTCCTTCGTGGTGGTCGGCGCGCCGGAAAACCCGATCCCCGTGCATGCGTTCTCGATCATCCCCGGCCGCAAGAGCATTTCGGGCTCGATGATCGGCTCGATCAAGGAAACCCAGGAAATGCTCGACTTCTGCGGCGAGCACAACATCGTCTCCGAGATCGAGAAGATCAACATCCAGCAGGTCAACGAAGCCTATGAACGCGTTCTGAAGAGCGACGTCCGCTACCGCTTCGTCATCGACATCGCCTCGCTGGCGGCTTGAGGAACGAGGGGCGGCTCCTTCGGGGGCCGCCTGTCCATCCGGCCCGGACTACCCGCAACCGGTCGTCTCGAAGTGTAGGTCGTCAATTCTGGACAGCTAGATAGGCCTCCAACGAAGCCACAATTTTCGACCAGGGGTCTGTATCGAGATAGCAATGAGGTACGCCATCAACAATGACAGGGGTAAAAGGAATGCCACCAGGGGAATTGCGTCTCGATGGCATTCGCCGCCCCAGGAGGTGTTTCCGAGCCCGAGATAATTGCGCAAAGCAAAACAATCGCCCACTCCGTACGTTGCGAGAAGAATGAGCAGCGGTACGTGCACGAGATAGAGAGGGTAGGATATCTCGCCCATCCAGGTGGCGATGCGTTCAAACCGTGCATTTCTTGCCAGACACAAGCCAAACCACATGATCATTGGGTGAGCGGCAAATGTCAGGAGCAGATAGTATTTTCTCTCGGTGAGGACGAATCCCGAATAAAGCGCCGCAAGAGCAGCCACCAAAATCCAGCCAGACCAGGCTGCAAGCCTGATGCGGAAGCCTCGTCGCCAAAGACAACTGAGAAGCACTCCGCCATAGAAAGATGCCAGAACCCGGGGAAAGCCCCCGACAATATCACCCCAAACAGAGCCCGGCGGGTACCGAAAGTACCACAGCGCAACGACGAACGCCGGCGCCGATAACGCGACAATAGAAACGGCCACTCGGAGACGAGCCGCAGTGAATAAAAAGACTGCGTTGGCCACGACTTCAAAGAACAACGACCACGCCGGGCCGTTCAAGGGCAGAATGCCGAGAACAGTGTCCGACGGCGCGGGAAGCATGAGCAGGCTGGCAACGAAGGAAACGGCAAAAGTGCTGAAGCTCCAGTTTTCAAGATGACCAATCAGTGGGAAAACCGAAGCAGCGCCCAGCAATGTGCAAACCAGGTAGACGGGGTACAATCGCGCAATACGGTGGCTAATGAAGTTTCGGCAGCCGTCCGCCTGCAACAGGCTCTCGCCGTATCTTTCCGCCAAAACGAAGCCGCTTAACATGAAGAAAAGATCGACGGCAGCATAAGCGACGGGAAACGCACTGCTGGAGTGATAGATAAGCACGAGTATTGCGGACGCTCCACGCAATAAGTCGAGCATCCAGAAACGATGCTTTCCGTCAGCAGATACGTCGCTTGTCATGCAAAGATCTCACGCTCTCTTCCCGGCCAGCGAGCTATGGTTATTCGATGTAGAGACCTTTGGCGAGGGAATAGGTCTACATCTACGTTCTCTATGCGTCGCCAGACTACTGTACTTAAATGGGAACAACCCTTAGGCGCAGCAGATATTCGGTGCCGTTGAACGGATCTGGCCCCGAACGCCGCCGCAGGCGCGGCGGGCCGGCGATCGGGGCGTAGTGATCGAAAGAGGTTTCCATGGTCCCCGCCCCGCTGGTCAGGCCCGGCAATTGCTGCCGGACGCTTTGGACCATCTGAGACGCCATGGTGCCCTCGAGCCGTGCGACGCCATCGGCGATCACCGAATCCGTCGTCGCCGCCGCCGATTTTGCAAGCAGGGTGAGCACGCCGCTCAAGTTCTCCATGGGCGCGACGAGATGAAAGCGGTCGACCGGCTCGCAGAGGACGGTCTGTGCGGCCGATAACGCCGTTGCCAGCACCCACGGCGTCAGCTGCCGRAAATCGGCGGCGGTGCTTGCGGGCGAGCTGTGGCGGGCTGCCGTCATCGCCACGTGGCAATCGGCGACCTGCCAGCCGAAAATCCCCTGCTTCAGCGTCTCGAACACGGTTTCCTCGACCGCCCGGTAAAAGGCGACCGGCATCTGGCCGACATCTACTTCGAGCGCGAAGCTGTTGCCTGCTCCAGGGGCGCGCGGCTCGACGCGCAGGCCGACGGTCGCGAGAAACGGATTGGGCTCCTTGAAGAGGATCTGCAGGCCGCTCCCGGTCCCCAATGGCCTCTCGACCAGGATGACCGTGCTCTCCTCGAACCTTGCCTCGAGGCCGAAATCCGTCAGCAGGGTCGATTGGATAACCTCCTTCTGCACCTCGCCGTAAAGCGACACGTAGACTTCGTCCGCCTCCTCGTTCCGGCGCAGATTGATCAGGGGATCCTGTTCGGCCATCTGGTTAAGCGCCAGCCAGAGCGCCGCCTTGTCGGAAGGCCGACGGGCAAGAACGCGGGTTTCGAGCGCGGGCGGCGCGAAGTGAGCCCACTCGCCCAAAGGATTTCCGCCCACAGCATCACCGATGCGGGCGCCGGCAAGGCCGCTGACGCGCGCGATCTGCCCGGCGCGGAGGCTCTCGGCGCCATGAACCCGGCCGGCCTCGAACACATGGATCGCGGTAACCCGTTCCGGGCCCTTGGGCAGGCCCAGAGATTGCCGGAGCCGCACCGTGCCGGAGTTCAGGTAGATGTAGGAGAGCTTTTCCCCGCCCCAGCCGCGTTCGATCTTGAAGATCTTGCCCGCCACCGGACCATCCGGATCGGGGCGCCGCTCGGGCAGGATCGTCGCAATGGCCGATGCCAAAGCGGGGATGCCGGCGCCGGTCATCGCAGCGCCCGCGAAGACGGGATGCACGAGGCCTCTCGCCACTTGGTCAGCCAGGCAGCGCCAGAGCCTTGCCTCCGTCAGCCGATCGGGAGCGACGACATAGTCATCGAGCAGCGCCTCGTCATTTTCCCCGAGCGTCTCGCAGAGCGCCGAAAACAGCGGCTCGTCTCCCGGAGCGAGCGCCTCCACACGGGCAAGCTTGGCTCCGGCGTCGATCACCGAGGACATAGCGATGGGGCGGACCGCCAGCTGCGCGGCAAGAACCTCCATCACATCCCGATAGCGCGCGCCGGGACGATCGACCTTGTTGACGAAGAAGATGAAGGGAACGCCGAGCCGCCGCAGCGCCCGGACCAGCACGCGCGTCTGCGCCTGCACGCCTTCGACCGCCGAAACGACGACGACCGCAGCATCCAGCAATCCCAGCACTCGCTCGATCTCGGCGATGAAATCGGGATGCCCAGGTGTGTCGATCAGATTGACGACCCTCTCGCCGATCACAAAAGACACCACCGCGGCCCTGATCGTGATGCCGCGTTGCCGCTCGAGTTCGAGAGTGTCCGTCTGTGTATTGCCGGTATCGACGCTGCCGAGCTTGTCGATCACCCCGGCGTTAAAAAGCAGTCTTTCGGTAAGGCTAGTCTTGCCTGCATCCACATGGGCGAGGATGCCCAGATTCAAAGTGCGCATAAACCACCAACTTCTCGGAAATTCGGATGTGATTTTCGTGAGAAGTGAATCGGCGCATTGAAACCTCTACCCGTTGCTACGGCTGGATGCGTAACTCCCGGTGGTTGGGAGACGCGGGTGAAATGTTAAGGGTGTGTGCGGAGATATGTCAAGGTTGGGTGTATTGCATTTACGGTGCGGGCGCGCCGGGAGTGGTTTCCTGTGTCGGGGGCCGTGGAATACCCCTTTGCTTTGTCATGCCCGCGCCCTTAAGGCTTGCCCAAGATATGTCACAGGAATCCAACACCGTATTTGCACGGCGAATAAAAATCTCCCGTCTACCCCTCCTCCCGCATCGTCTCCCGCTGGGTGATCAGCCGGGCGCTGTGCTGGCCGCTGAGATAGATCCACAGCCAGCTCCAGGCGACGGAGAAGCGCGAGCGGGTGCCGATGAGGAAGTAGATGTGGGCGATGCCCCAGATCCACCAGGCGATCCAGCCCTTGAGCTTGATCCGGCCGAAATCGATGATCGCCGCACTCTTGCCGATTGTCGCCAGGCTCCCCTGGTGCCAATATTTGAAAGGCGCCGGCGCCGGTTTGCCGGATATGCGGGCGCGGATGACCTTGGCGACGTAACCGCCCTGCTGCTTGGCGGCGGGCGCAATGCCGGGCACCGGCTTGCCGTCCTCGCGCATGACCGACGCGGTATCGCCGACGACGAAGACGTCGGGCAGACCAGGCGCGCTCAGATCCTTCTCGACCACGACCCGCCCTGCCCGGTCGGCTGCAACATCAAGCCACCGCGCCGCCGGCGAGGCGGTGACCCCGGCTGCCCAGACGATCGTCCGGCTGGCAACGAAGGTCTCGCCGATCTTCACGCCGTCGGCGTTGCATTCGGTCACCGGCTTGCCGAGATGGATCTCGACCCCGAGTTTCTCCAGCGCCTTCTGCGCATAGGCCGAAAGCTCTTCGGCGAAGGTCGGCAGCACCCGCGGCCCAGCCTCGACCAGCACGACGCGGGTCTTGCGCGTATCGATGTTGCGGAATTCCTTGGGCAGCGTGAAATGCGCAAGCTCGGCAATAATGCCGGCCAGCTCGACACCGGTCGGCCCGGCCCCGACGATGGTGAAGGTCAAAAGCGCATCGCGCACGGCCGGATCGGACTCCATCTCCGCTTTCTCGAAGGCAAGCAGCACGCGCCGGCGGATCGTCGTCGCATCCTCCAGCGTCTTCAGGCCGGGCGCCACCGGCTCCCATTCGTCATGGCCGAAATAGGCATGCGTCGCTCCGGTGGCCAGCACCAGCGTATCGTAACCAAGAGTCATGCCGTTGCGTAAGGAAACAGTCTTCGCGCCACTGTCGACGCCCGTGACCTCGCCGAGCAGCACCGTCACGTCAGGCCGGTCTGCATAGAGGCGGCGGATCGGCCAGGCGATCTCTGAGGTGGAGAGAATGGTGGTCGCCACCTGATAGAGCAGCGGCTGGAAGAGATGGTGATTACGCCGGTCGACCAGCGTGATCCTGACGCCGGCACCCTTCAACCCGTTGACGAGCTGCAGCCCGCCGAAACCGCCGCCGACAACGACGACATGATGATCGCTCATGACCTGCCCCTTTGCGCCATTTCGCTCAAAGTCAATGTGGCCTTCGCCGCAAAGGTTGCAACTGACGTTTCGGCATACCTCCCCTGCATCCCGGTCGGTGGAGCTGACTCAATCGGCGTACCCCACAGGGATTGCCGTGCCGCCCTTCAGAAGCTCCATCGAGATCGAGGCCGAGACGTCGAAGAGCTCGATCTTGCGCACGATCTGCTTGTAAATCACATCGTAATGCTCGACGCGCGGCAGCACGATCTTCAGGATGTAATCGTGGTTGCCGGTCAGCCGGTGCGCTTCGACGATCTCGGGAATGTCACTGATGATCCTGCGGAAGGTCTCCGTCCATTCGTCGGAATGATGCGCCGTCTTGACCAGAGCGAAGACCGTTGTCGGCACACCCATCTTGTCCCGATCGAGCACGACGATGCGCCGGGCAATATGGCCGCTCTCCTCCAGCCGCTGGATGCGCCGCGAACACGCCGACACCGAAAGCGCCACGCGCTCGGCAAGATCGGTCACGGATATGCCCGCATCCTTCTGCAGCATGTCCAGAATGCGTCTGTCGCGATCATCAAGCATGTGTCGAACATAAACCTCTCGCCTCTTTTTTGCATGATTTCATAAAATGACGCAAAATCCCATCACCAATCTGAAACGAGAGACAAACAACGCAAACACGCCGCGCCGGGATTGCGGCATCATTTCCGAAGTTCAGAAGCATGGAGAGCATGAAGAAATGGAAACGATCGGCCTGATCGGCGGCATGAGTTTCGAAAGTTCGGCGGTCTATTACCGTATCGTCAACGAGATGGTGCGTGACCGCAGGGGTGGCCTCGCCTCGGCCGAACTCATCCTGCATTCGGTCAACTTCGAGGAGATCGTCGCCCTTCAGAAGGCCGGCGACTGGGATATGGCTGCCCGTCGCCTCGCCGACGTGGCTCTGCGCCTGCAGATCGCCGGCGCCGGCTGCATCCTCATCTGCACCAACACCATGCATCTGATTGCCGACAAGGTCGCGGAGAAGATCTCTGTGCCACTGATTCATATCATCGACGAGACGGCGAAATCGCTGCATGCGGCCGRCCGGAAGCGCCCGCTGCTGCTCGCCACTCGCTACACGATGGAGCACGGCTTCTACAGCGACCGCATGAAGAGCCTTGGTATTGATATTATGGTGCCAGATGCTGGCGACCGCACGACCGTGCACGACATCATCTTCAACGAACTCTGCGCCGGCAAGGTGCTCGATAGCTCTCGCGACAAACTCATGGCGGTGATTGCACACGCCATCGACAACGGCGCCGACAGCATCATCCTCGGCTGCACCGAGATCTGCCTGATCCTCGATCCCGACCATTTGCCGCTGCCGGGCTTCGACACCACAGCGATCCATGCGCGGGCGGCGGTCGATTTCGCGCTCGGTGCAGACGAGACCGCGGAAGAAGAAGCGGCCTGACATCAGCGAATTAGTTGACTCAGTCCATTAAATGCAGGAAAAGATCTCCATCTGGAGATTCTTGTCAGCTTGTTGACAAACCTCGTTCTTGACTCGGCCTCATGCCGAGGATCTGCTGCACCCGATGCAGATGCTCGGGACAAGCCCGAGCATGACGAGAGTAGTTGGCCGACTTTATCAGCGGTCTGACAAGATCTCCATTTGGAGATCATCATGTCTAACCTATCGCTCATCGAAACCGCCCGCGATTTCAACCGCTTCTATACGAACTTCCTCGGCCTCTTGAACAAGGCCTATCTCGACACGCCCTTCACGCTAACCGATGCCCGCATCCTCTTCGAGATCGGCTCGCATGGGGGCATCAGTGCTGTAGCGCTCGCCCGCGACCTGCAGCTCGACCCGGCCTATCTCAGCCGCATCCTAAAGCGTTTTCGCGCCGAAGGGCTGATCGAAACCAGCCCCGACCCGGCAGATCTTCGCAGCCAGGTCATCATTATCACCGATCAGGGACGAGAAACGTTCGAGGAACTCGGCCGACGCTCCAATGCGCAGATCGCCGCTCGTTTCGATCGCTTGGCGACTGGCGAACCGGAGGCCGCCGTCTCCGCCATGCACACGATCCGCGCGCTGCTCGACCCGGCGGCGAAGCCCGCCCCGGCCATCATCCGCGCCCACCGCGCCGGCGATATCGGCTGGATCGTTCAGAGCCAGGGCCGATTCTACGCAGAAGAGTATGGCTGGGATCTGCGCTTCGAGGCGCTGGTCGCCGAGGTCGCCGGAAAATTCCTCGTCAATTTCGATCCGGCCAATGAATATTGCTGGATCGCCGAACGCGGCGGCATCAATGTCGGTTCGGTCCTCGTCACCAATGGCGGCGACGGCATCGCCAAGCTTCGCCTGCTCTATGTCGACAAATCAGCCCGAGGTCTCGGGCTCGGCAAACTGCTGGTCGACGAATGCATCCACTTCTCCAGGCAGAAGGGCTACCGCGAACTCTCGCTCTGGACCAACGACATGCTGGAGACCGCCCGCGCCATCTACGTCAAGGCGGGCTTTCGTCTTGTCTCCGAGGAGAGACATAAGATGTTCGGCCCCGAGGCGAACGGCCAGAACTGGGTGCTCGATCTCTGAATTTGCTGCGTCGCAGAAATTTCACTTGATTTGGAAACGTTCATTCCCTAATTAGGCGCCATGACCGTTGCCACTCTCACACCAGAAGCAAAGACCCGCAGCCGTGGCCGTCCGCGTGAGTTCGATATGGACGCAGCACTCGATGCAGCGCTGCGCGTCTTTTCCGAACGCGGCTACCATGCCGCCTCCATCAGCGAATTGACCGAAGCAATGGGCCTTGCTTCGGGGAGCATCTACAAAGCATTCAAAGATAAGCGCGGCATCTTTCTCGCTGCTTTCGCCCATTATCGAAAGCTCGGCCGACGGCGGCTGGAAGCGATGATCGCGTCTGCGAAGACCGGTCGCGAGAAGGTCTTCCAGATGGTGATGTATTATACCGAGCTCTCCTATGGCGAAGCCGGCCGCAAAGGCTGTCTCGTCGTTGGCGGCGCCAACGACTTCGCCCTGCTTGACGAAGAAGCCGCTGCCCACGTCGTGACGGCCTTTGCCGCGGACGAAAAGCTGATGGCCGATCTCATCCGCACCGGCCAGGCAGACGGCACCATTCCGAAGACAGTAGACCCGGATGCCGCCGCCCTCGCCTTCCTCTGCTTTACCAAGGGCCTGCGCGTCATCGGCAAAACAGGACGCAGCAGAGAAGAGATGATGTCTGCGGCCGAGGCCGCGATGAAGCTCGTGACCTGAACAGTCCACACCGTGGACGAGAGAAATACCGGCATTCGGTCAAGGATCGGGTGGCCGCAGCCAGCATTTTTGCATTCAATCCTTTCAATCTTTGAATACCGGAGTTTCTGATGAGCATTTCAGCCACCACGCCGGATGAGGCCATTCCCAGGGCGCTATCCCCCTGGCTAACCTTCCTTTTCGCCGCCGCCTGCGGGCTGGTGGCCGCCAATCTCTATTACGGCCAGCCGCTGGCCGGCCCGATCAGTGCCGATCTCGGCTTCACGCCTGCCGCCACCGGTCTGATCGTCACGCTGACACAGATCGGCTACGGCCTCGGCCTGCTGCTGATCGTGCCGCTCGGCGACCTCACCGAAAACCGCCGTCTGGTGTTGATGCTGATCGCCGTCTCCGCAGTCGCGCTCATCGGCGCGGCGCTGTCGTCGACGCCCACGACCTTCCTCATCGCCTCGCTCTCTATCGGTCTTTCATCTGTCGCAGTTCAGGTCCTGGTTCCCTTCGCCGCCAATATGGCGCCGGATGCAACGCGCGGCCAGGTCGTCRGCAACGTCATGAGCGGCCTGCTCTGCGGCATCATGCTCGCCCGCCCCTTCGCAAGCTTCGTCGCCGAGGCCTCCTCCTGGCACGTGGTCTATTACGTCACCGCAGCGCTCATGCTCGTGCTCGCCGTCGTCTTGCGCATCAACCTGCCGGTTCGCGTGCCGAAAACGAAGCTGCGCTATGGCGAACTGCTCGCCTCCATGGGCCATTTGGCGCTCACCTCGCGCGTCCTGCAGCGCCGGGCGCTCTATCAGGCCGGTATGTTCGGCGCCTTCAGCCTGTTCTGGACGACGACGCCGCTGCTGCTCGCAAGCCCGGCCTTCGGCCTGACGCAGAACGGCATCGCCCTCTTCGCGCTTGCAGGTGCGGCCGGCGCCGTCGCTTCGCCGATCGCCGGCCGGCTTGCCGACCGCGGCATGACGAAGATCGCCTCGACGCTTGCCATGCTGCTCGGCATGGCTGCCTTCCTGATCGGCCATTTCGCCAGCGATGGCTCGCTTGGTGCTTTGCTGCTCTTGACGGCAGCGGCAATCCTTCTCGATTTCGGCGTGACGACCAATCTCGTCTGTGGCCAGCGCGCCATCTATGCGCTGAACCCGGAACACCGCAGCCGGCTCAACGGCCTCTTCATGGCAACCTTTTTTGCCGGCGGCGCGCTCGGCTCGGCGCTCGGCGGCTGGGCCTATGCGACCGGAGGCTGGACGATGACGGCCTGGATCGGCTTCTGCTTCCCGGCGTTGGCCTTCCTGCTGTTCCTGACGGAAGGACGCGGCAAGTAGAGGAAAGCGGTCTATTTGTCGGCGGAATCAAATTGAGAACGGGCGGCGCGAACGGCATCATGGTTCGCTTCCGCCCAGTTCAGAAGCTGCGACAGCGGCTGGTAGAGGGAGCGTCCAAGTTCGGTCATCGAATATTCGACGCTCGGCGGCTTGGTCGGGAAGACCTCGCGGTCGATATAACCATCCCTCTGCAGGTCGCGCAGCGTCTGCGTCAGCATGCGCTGCGATATATCGGGGATCATCCGCCGCAGCTCGCCAAAGCGATAAGGCCGATCCGCCAACACCTCGAGTAGCAGCGTCGACCATTTGCCACCGATCTGCTGCATCATGTCCCTGACCGGGCAATTGCCGAAATCGAGGCCCGCGAGATCGATCTCGCGCTTTTGGTAACGTAGAGCCTAAAAACTGCCTCCTTTACACAGCCAGGTCAATTCCTATTCTAGTGTTACTCTCTTTTTGAGACCACTGGCACAACACAGCCAGCACAACACAGAAGGAAACGACGTATGAGCGAAATCATCCTGGTCACCGGCGCTGCCGGGCAGCTCGGCCAACGTGTCATCCATCACCTCATCGAGACCTACAAGGTCGCTCCCGGCAACATTGTCGCGGCGACGCGCAGCCCGGAAAAGCTCTCCGAACTCGAAAAGAAGGGCGTCGTCACCCGCAAGGCCGATTTCGATGACGCGGCAGGCCTGGAGAAGGCTTTCGCCGGCGTCGACCGGCTGCTGATCATCAGCACCGATGCGCTGGACACTCCCGGCAAGCGCCTCGCCCAGCACAAGGGCGCCGTTGCAGCGGCCGTCAAGGCTGGCGTCAAGCACATCGCCTATACCTCTATGCCCGCGCCCGAGGATTCGCTTGTCACCTTCGCGCCCGATCATCTCGGCAGTGAAAACGCCATCAAGGCAAGCGGCATCGCCCATACGATCATCCGCGACGCCTGGTATCACGACAATTACCTGCACGGCATGCCGCACAACCTGCAGGGTGGCAAATGGTATAGCGCCACGGGCGACGGCAAGGTCTCGACCATCTCGCGTGACGACTGCGCCCTGGCGATTGCCGCAGCCCTTGCCTCTGGCACCTCGGAGAGCGCCACCTATACGCTGACCGGCGCGCAATCGCTGAACAACCGGCAGATCGCCGCCATCGTTTCCGAGGTCGCCGGCAAGCCGCTAGAGGTGATCGACGTCAATGATGAACAACTCGGCCAGGGCATGCGCGGCGCCGGCCTTCCCGGTTTCGTCGCCGACATGCTGGTTTCTGCCGACGCCAACACCCGTGCCGGCAAGTTCGACATCGTCACCGAAGACTTCACCAAGCTGACCGGCAAACAGCCGCAGCCGCTGAAGGATTTCTTCGTGGAGCACAAGGCGGCCCTGACCGCCTGAGGCTATGCCGCCCATTGAGCCTTTCGCTGCATCCCTGCGCTTGCTGCAGGGATGCAGCGCCACCGGACTTTTGACGCGAAAAACTTCTTCATTTCAGACTCTTCCTGCGCGGCGCACTGTGTGAATCGCGATCAGAAGCGTCGCGGTTCGATTCCAGTCAAAGCACTGAAAGAGACGCCCTAATCAGACCGCCTGCCCGCAGGCCCGGCAAAAGCGCCGCACCGTTTCCGCCATGCCATATTCCAGCGCATCGGCGGTCAGCCCGTGACCGATCGAAACCTCGGCAAGAGCGGGAATGCGCTTCACCAGCGCTGGCAGGTTTTCCACTGTCAAATCGTGGCCGGCATTGACGGCGAGGCCGATTGCGAGGGCTGCATCGGCCGTCCGTCCAAGCGCTTCAAGAATCGGGCCTGCCCGCTCCGGCGCGTCGAAGCAACCGCCATAGGGGCCGGTATAGAGTTCGATCCGATCGGCGCCGACCGCCTTGGCGATCTCAACCGCCTGTGCGTCCCCGTCACCATCGGCAAACAACGACACCCGGCATCCCATCGTCTTCAGCCGCGCGACGGCATCCGTCAGGAACGCCTGGTGCTTGCGGAAATCCCAGCCGTGATCGGAGGTCGCCTGGGCGGGATCGTCAGGCACCARCGTCACCTGCTCGGGTGCCGCCCCGGCGCAGAGTTCGAAGAATTCCTCTGTGGGATAGCCCTCGATATTGAACTCGGCCTTGGGGAATTCGTCGTCGATCAGGTTGCGGATCACAGGCAGGTCGGAAAAGCGGATGTGCCGCTGGTCGGGGCGCGGATGCACCGTCAGGCCGCTCGCACCAGATTTCAGCGCGATACGCCCGAGCGCTTCGACGCTCGGCCAGGGCAGGTCGCGCCGGTTGCGCAGCATGGCGACGGCGTTGAGGTTCACGGAGAGCTTGGCGGACATGGCGAGATCCATCGGTCACGGAAATGGGAGGCCCCTGCTTTTAAGCCAACTGCTCCGCGATGGCCAACGAGATTCACAAATGGATGCGATGCCAATCGCTGATGGGCACCGAAATTACGCTGAGCATTTGCCGCGCGCGTACCGCAGATAGTAAATCCCGTCGGCTTTGAAGAGGACCGCCAGATCCCGCAGTGCAGCACATGTTTTTGTGCAACACACCCAAGAACCCGGCAAAATATGCCGGTAAAGTTGCTATCCCATTTAAAAGAGATTATTTTTAGCACTTATAAAAAAGATCGTTCACGCATAACGTGGACATCGTATCGCGTAGAGTACGCCGCGTACTGCTTCTTTCCCACTGAGAAGAACGCCTAGAGGAAACCCCACTCGCCGCGCATGGGAAGCAACTGGCAAAACCGCATGAGGTGCAACAACATGCCCCAGGAGGGTTCATGCCAGACGGTTCCAAACGCCTGTTTGCCACCGCCGGTATCGCTTCGGAGGCCCGATCGAAATATCGGTTCCTGCCTTCAGCCGCGCTACCGCCGGATCTACCGGACGGTCCGGTGCCCATTGCCGACATGGCAAACGCATTCGGCGTCACGCACAGGACACTGCATTTCTATGAAGAGAAAGGGTTGATTTCAGCCAACCGCATCGGCCTGATGCGGGTCTACGGCCAGGATGATGTGATGCGCATGGCCGTCATCACAGTCTGCCGCGATACAGGCATGCCGATCGCCGTCATCCAGGAACTGATGGACGAACTCCGCAACGCTGATTCGCAGGAAACGGCCGAGGCGATGTTCCGCGAGGCCTTGCAGGTACGCAAGCGCGAACTGACGGCGGAGATGTCGACGCTGCACCGCCAGCTCCAGCAGGTCGGCGACCTCCTGGATTACGACGGCAGCGTCGAGGAGCCGCCGTTAAACGACAATCAGGACAGTGCAAGCCTGACCGCAGAGGAGCGGCGTTGCCTGGAACTGATGGCGGAGGGTTATTCCACCCAACGCATCGCCCGGGCGCTCGACCTGAAGCATGACGAAACCCGTGACCTGGAGGCCGGAATCATCCTGAAATTCCGCGCCAACAACCGCTTCCAGGCCATCGCCAAGGCAGTTCTGCTCGGAATCGTGCAGGCCTGAATCACGCCCCGACGGCCGCCACCGTCTCCTCTTTCTTCTGTCCGATCAGCAGATGCGACCTGCGGGTGCGATGGGATCAGCGAACGATCGTCAGCGTCTCCGCCGCGCGGGTGATCGCGGTATAGAGCCAGCGTTCCCGCGTGTCGCGAAACGCCCAACTCTCGTCGAAGAGCACGACATCATTCCATTGAGAACCCTGCGCCTTGTGAACGGTGAGCGCATAGCCGTAGTCGAACTCGTCATAGCGCTTGCGGGTGTTCCAGGGGATCTCGCCCTCGACGTCCTCGAAGGCCTGTTTCAGCAGCTTGATCTTTGCAGCCCCGCGGTCCATGTCATCGTCTTCGGGGCGGACGAGCAGATTGATGCCGGGCTTCGTCGTTTCCTTGGACGAGGTCATTACCTGCCAGAGCGAACCGTTGAGCAGGCCCTTAGCTGGATCATTCCGCAGGCAGACGAGCTTGTCGCCGGTCTGGGGATAATCGGCATTGAAGCCTTTCAGCTCGCGCAGGCGCTGATTGTAGCGCCGACGCGTCCTATTGGTGCCGACGAGCACCTGGTCGGCGTCGAGGACCAATTGCTGCGTCACCTCGTTCTTCGAGATCACCTTGGCCGTGCCGTAGTCACCGTACATCACCTCATTGCCTTCGCGCACCTGCATGGCGAGCTTGATGATCGGATTGTCGCGCGCCTGGCGGTGGATATCGGTGAGCAGGTAGTCCGGCTCCTGATTGGTGAAGTAGCCGCCACCGGTAACCGGCGGCAACTGGCCGGGATCACCGAGCACCAGGATCGGCGTGCCGAAGCTCATCAGATCCTTGCCGAGCGCCTCGTCGACCATCGAGCATTCGTCGACGATGATCAGCGCCGCCTTCGCGACCGGGCTCTGCCGGTTGATCGAAAACATCGGCGCGATCGAGGTCTTGCCTGTTTCCTCGTCTTCCACCGCCTCCTCGCCGCGCGGCCGATAGATCAGCGAATGGATCGTCCGGGCGTTGGAGGCGCCGCGCGAGCGCAGCACCTGCGCCGCCTTGCCGGTAAAGGCGGCAAACAGCACGTCGCCATCGACATTCTCGGCGAAATGCTTGGCAAGCGTCGTCTTCCCTGTCCCGGCGTAGCCGAACAGGCGAAAGAGCGGCGAGCGCCCTTCCTTCAGCCATTTCGAAACAGCCTTCAGGGCTTCGTCTTGTTGCGGCGCAAATTGCATGATCGCAGGACTTGGCAGGATTCGCCGCCTTTAGGCAAGGCGGAAACTGGCGAGCAAGGCACCAATGACGGCAAATCCGCCCGGCGCCAAACCCGCTGCAGCTTCCCGCCGTGCACGATAAGCCGCCGGCCGACAGTCATCCCTCCCACCGCCGGCCCGCGCTGCTCGCGCACATTGACGGGTCCTGCCCGATGGCATCGGTCAGAAAGTCCAGAACCGCTTTGACGCGCAACGGTATGTTTCTTCGTGAGGGATAGACGACATAGATCGGCAGCCGGGTCGGTTGAAAGTCGTTCATGACAGGGATCAGCCGACCGGCGACGATATCCGGCACGGCGACGATGTGGGAGAGCACCGCCAGTCCTGCGCCGGCAAGGGCCGCCCTGTGAATAGCGACGGCGCTGCACGCGGTCAGCCGCGGCGAGATCCTGACGGATATGTCTTCCGAGCCGTTCGAGAACGACCATGAACAGGCATCGCCGGCTCTGCTGTAGCACAGGCATTCATGGTCCTTGATGTCCTTCGGCGTCCTTGGAGACGCCTTGCGCGCGAGATAGGCGGGCGAGGCGACGAGGAATGCCGTCGTCCAGCCGATCCGCCGGCAAACGAGGCTGCTGTCTGCGACGGAACCCAGACGCACTTCGACGTCGAGGCGTTCCTCGATCATATCGGAGCTTTGTTCCCTGAGGAGCAGTTCCACAGAGAGTTTCGGATGGGCGGCAAGAAGATCGCCCAGCCGTTCGCTGAGATAGAGGCCGAGCGGCGCGGGAACGCTCAGCCTCACCTTTCCCGAAGCCATGGCTCCATCCGATCCGGCGGCATCGCCAAGCTCCTCCACGGCTTCGAGAATCCGGAGCGCCATCGGCAGCATGCGCTCCCCCTCCGCCGTCAGCGACAGGCCGCTCGTCGTGCGATGCAGGAGGCGGATGTTGAAATGGCCCTCGAGGGCCGCGACCTGTCGCGAGACCGCCGGCTGCGTCACATCGAGATCGTGCGCCGCCGCCGAAAACGAGCCCGTCTCGACGACGCGCTGAAAGGTCCGCAATGCCGAAACGATATCCATCCCTGCCCCCTCATACTTCTGCGCATAGGCTTTATGCCGCCAGACTAAGCGAGAATGGCTTTACAGTCCAGCAATTAAGGATATCTTTTATCCATAAGGATATCTAATATCCTTAATTAGAGGAGAAATGACATGACCCAGCGATTGAACTACGCCCAGCAGTCCCCCGAGCTTTTCAAGAAGTTCATGGAATTCAGCATGGCTCTGCGCAGCAGCGTGATCGACGAGAAGTTGCAGGCCCTCGTCGAAATCCGCGCCTCGCAGATCAATGGATGCGGCTTTTGCCTCGACATGCATGTCAAGCAGGCAAAGATCCACGGCGAGACCGAACTGCGTCTCTATCACGTCGCCATCTGGCGGGAATCGAACCTGTTCGTTCCCCGCGAGCGTGCGGCCCTTGCCTGGACTGAAGCGCTGACGAACCTTCCCGAGGGCGGCATTCCAGACGAGATTTACGAACGGGTTCGCGGCCAGCTTTCCGAGAAGGAAATCTCGGACCTGACCTTTGTCGTCATGGCCATCAATGCCTGGAACCGTGTCAATGTCGGTTTCAAGACCGTGCCCGGCACGGCCGACAAGGCCTACGGCCTCGATAAGGCCGGCCTGAACTAAACCGCGCAATTCCTTGAGAAGATTCACCTTTGACGCTGCCGCACCCCGGCGGCGAACGGAGATCCATTATGAAAATCGTTGTCATCGGCGGAACCGGCCTCATCGGTTCGAAGACTGTCGAACGCCTGCGCAAGCGCGGACATGACGTGATTGCCGCATCGCCGAACTCCGGCGTCAACACAATCACCGGGGAAGGATTGGCGGAGGCGCTCTCAGGCGCCGAAGTTGTGCTCGACCTCGCCAATTCGCCGTCCTTCGAAGACAAGGCCGTGCTCGAATTCTTCGAGACCTCGGGCCGCAATCTTCTCGCCGCCGAAAAACTCGCCGGCGTCAGGCACCATATCGCCCTCTCCGTCGTCGGCACCGAGCGTCTGCAGGAAAGCGGCTATTTCCGCGGCAAGCTCGCTCAGGAAAAGCTGATCAAGGCATCGGGCATTCCCTATACCATCGTGCATTCGACGCAGTTCATGGAATTCCTCGGCGGCATCGCCCAATCGGGGACGGTCGGCCAGACGGTCCGCCTGTCGCCGGCCTATGTGCAGCCCATCGTTTCCGACGACGTCGCCGATGTCATGGCGGATGTGGCTCTCGCACCGCCCGCCAATGCGACGATCGAGATATCAGGTCCGGAACGGGCGCGCCTCAGCGAACTCGTCGCCCGGTATCTGAAGGCCATGAAGGACCCGCGCACCGTCGAGGCCGATGCCGAGGCGAAATATTTCGGCGCGAGACTCAACGATCAGTCGCTCGTTTCCGACAACAACCCGCGGCTCGGCTCGATCACCTTCGAGCAGTGGTTCGCAAAGTCCGCCCAGCCAAAGTGATCCGACTTGCCCTGAGGACGCGGCCACTCGGGCGCATCCTGCCCCACCCTGCAACCATGGAGATTCCGATGATCAGAACATCATTCCTCGCCGGTGCGCTCGCCCTTCTGGCAGCCACGGGCGCTAGCGCCGATGAGGGCAGCAAAGCTGCCAAGGTGACGCTCGTCTATGAACACGAACTTCCAAACGTACCGGGCAAGAGCATCAAGGGCGTGCTGGTCGAGTACGGCCCAGGCGGCTTCTCCGAAGGCCACACCCATCCCGATACGGCCTTCATCTACGCCACCGTGCTCGAAGGAGCGATCCGCAGCCAGGTCAACGACGGCCCCGTCAAGGTCTATCATGCCGGAGAGAGCTTCTCCGAAATGCCGGGCGACCGCCATGGTGTCAGCGCCAACGGCAGCAAAACGAAGCCAGCCCGCTTGCTCGCCGTCTTTGTCGTCGATACCAAGCAGAAAGAGTTGACCTATCCGCTCAAGAAGTGATGATCCGCATTACAGCGCCGCGCGTCTTTCAGACGCGCAAAGGACGCTGTAACACTTTCAACCCTCGCATCGTGCTTTCCAAAAACCGGTTCCGATTTTCGGGCCGATGCGATACCGCCTGCGCAAGCCCCGATGCTTGCGCGGGCGGTCTAGATGCTGAATCATGGGCGGCTCGCCCCATTCCGGAGACAGAGAGATGATTGACGACGCGCTCTTCGGTAAACCTCTGATATCCCTCATTACGATAGGTTTGGCCGGTATCGTCGTCTGGCATCTTCTCTCCCGCCAACGGCCGACGACGCGACTGGTGGTGCAAATCCTCTTCTTCGCGATGATGACGTTGATCCTCGTCGTCAGCGGCATCGAACCACACCGGTTTCAAGGATATGAGTCCGAGGATCMGCAGGCTTTGCTCGTCATCGTCGCGAAATCGCTCTGGTGGATCCATCTGGCATGGGCCGTCATCGGTTTCATCAGGCTGTATCTGGTGCTGGAGGGCAGTCCGCGAGAGGCCCGCCTGCTCCAGGATCTCGTCATCGGCGTCGTCTATATCGGCATGGCCCTGTCAGTTCTGGCCTTCGTCTTCGGCGTGCCGATCGGCACGCTCGTCGCGACCTCGGGCGTCGTCGCCATTATTCTCGGCCTGGCGCTCCAGAACACGCTCGCCGACGTCTTCTCCGGCATCGCGTTGACGCTCGGCCGGCCCTACATCATCGGCGACTGGATCCTTCTCAGCGACGGTACGGAGGGGCGCGTCGTCGAAAGCAACTGGCGCGCGACACACATCCTGACCAGCGCAAACAATGTCGTCGTTCTGCCGAACAGTTTTCTGGCAAAGCTCGGCCTGACGAATGTAAGCCGGCCGGACGAGACYCATCTCCTGGTCCTCACTATCCGCATCGCTCCGACGCGGATGCCGGCATCAGTCCGGCACGTCATGGCAACGGCGCTGGCGAGCTGCAATTCGATCGTGCGCGAGCCGCCGCCGGTCGTGGCGCTCAAGGGGCTGGATGCCACGGCGCTGGAGGTCGAGCTGCAGTTCCGGGTGACGAGCCCGAGCCAACGGGTGACAGCACGAAACGAGGTGCTCGATCTCGTCTATCGTCACTGCAAATCGGCCGGACTGCTTTTGGCTGTTCCGGCCGCGGCCTCAGTCCTGACGGGCGATCTGCCGACCGAAGAAAGCGCACGACCGCCCCGTGTAACGCCGCTCGAACTGATCGAGGCCATTCCGATCTTTGCGACGCTGACATCAGATGAAAAGCAGAAACTCGCCGAGACCACGGCCGTGCGGGAATTCCGCAAGGGCGATGTCCTCGTGCGGGAGGGCGAAATGCTCCCGTCGCTGATGATGGTGCGGGCGGGCATCATCGCGGCGCGGCACGGAGATGAGGAGCGCGGGCGGCTCGCGCCGGGTGATTTTTTCGGAGAGACCGGCCTGCTCGCGGGCATGCAGGAAGCCTGCACCCTGGAAGCTCTGACCTCCGTGACCGCGTATGAGATCGATCAAGAGGCCTTCGCGCCGCTGGTAAGCGAACGCCCGGCGCTGGCGGAAGAAGTCGCCGACCATCTCGCCAGCCGCGCCGAGCGTTTCCGCAACGGCGCCTCCTTGCCCCCGGAACATGCCCGCAGTGCGCATGCCATCCTGAAGACCATCAGGACCATCTTCAAGGCGTAGAGATCGGCACCCCCGCTCAGCCGGCGCGCTTGAGCACCCATTCGAACGTGCTCCGCCAAATGTCGGCCGGCACTTCCTCGGACAAGGTGCCGACCAGATCGGAAAGCCGGACGCGCCTCAGCGTATCCCGCCAGGCCTCGTCGGCCTCCCACATGATGCGCGCGACCGCGCATGGCTTGCTGTCGCAGTATCCTTCCGGCCGGCAGGGATTGTTCGCCCGGATGTTCGTACAGGTGAAGCTGCGGGCCTTCCCCTCGACCGCCTCGACGATCTCGAGAAAATTGATATCCGAGGGGGTCTTGGCAAGCCTGTAGCCGCCACTCGGGCCGAGCGTGGTCTCGACAAGCGATGCCTGCGAAAGGCTTTGCAGTGCTTTGGAGAGATATTCCTTCGGCAGACCATGAAGCTCGGCGAGCGCCTTGGTGGAAAGATACCTGCCCTCTGGCAGGCCCGCGAGAATGGCGCAGCAGTGAAGCGCCCACTCGACCTGGCTTTTCAGGATCATTCAGCAACTCGTGTGATGGCTGGCTCTGCCAATGGAATTAAGGACATATCATATCCGAAAACCGACACGATGTAAATGAGCCGCAAAAGCAGCGTGTTGTTGCCTGAACGGCGATGCGGGCTCCGATCTCCACTCAGCCCGCGTTCTCATCCTCTCCCCGCGCCTGCTCATTTTCAATTCCGGCGATCAGCTTGCGCAGCAGCGCAGCGAGCGCCTCGCGCTCCTTTCCGTCAAGAGCCTGCAGAAAAGAAGCTTCGCTCGCCATGTCGGTGCGGAAAGCCTTTTCGGCGAGTGCCGCACCCGCTTCGCTCAATGCCACTAGCACGCTGCGCCCATCGCGTGGTGATTTCTCCCGGCGGATCAGCCCCGCCTTCTCCAGCCGGTCAAGCCTGTGGGTCAGGCCTCCCGAGGAGATCATCAGCGCCGAATACATCTCCGTCGGCGTCAGCCGGTAAGGCGTTCCGGAACGGCGAAGCGTTGCAATCACGTCGAATTCGCCACGGTCGAGGCCAAAATCGGCAAAGGTCGCCTCGATGCTGGGGCGCACCAGGTTCGACAACCGAAAGGCCCGCCCCAGGATCGCCATCGGCTCCGTGTCGAGGTCCGGCAGTTCCACCGCCCATTGCCGGCGCAGCCGGTCGACATGGTCATCCCCAGGGCGGTCCTCGTCCCCCGGGCGGTCGCGGTCCCCTTCAGTTCCATTCATCATTCTCTGCCTCATATCAACACAAGCGAGACATACACCTTCCACGCGAGTCACGGAAGATATCTTGACAAGAAGATAGTTTTAAGAATATATCTTCTCGAGAAGATAGTTTTGTATTCATAGACAGAACGAGCGGGAGGCACGTGATGTTCAGGATTCTTCGCCACCAGGAAGTGCGACCCAATCACAGCCGCACTGTCCGATTCGAAGGCCGCGACTATGGCGGCGAGATATCGCTCTTCCTCGTCGACAACGAGCCCGGCCAGGGGCCCGACCTGCACGTCCATCCCTATTCCGAGACATGGGCGGTCAGGAAGGGTGAAGCCGAGTTCACCGTGGGCGACGCCAAAACCCGCGCCTTTCCAGGCGATATCGTCGTCGTAGCCGCCAACATTCCCCACCGTTTCGAGAATGTCGGCACGGGACGGCTCGAAATCGTCTGCATTCATGCCAGCGATACGATCGTGCAGGAGTTTGTGTGAGAAGAAACCGTCGCCCCGAAAGGGGAAGGAAGAGGAGGAAACTGCCATGCCCAAGATGATCTTCGTGAACCTGCCGGTGAAAGACCTTGCCGCTGCCACCCGCTTCTATGAAGCGATCGGGTGCAGCAAGAATGAACAGTTCAGCGATCACCAGGCGTCGAACATGGTCTGGTCCGAAGCGATTATCTTCCACTTGCTGACGCGCGATTTCTTCGCGAGTTTCACGCCGAAACCCGTTGCCGAAGCGCAGAAGACGAGCGAGATGCTGATCGCGCTGACGATAGACAGCCGTGAAGAGGTGGACGCCATCGTCGAGGCGGCCGGAGTGGCCGGCGGCAAGGCCGATCCGCGCGCGCCGACGGACATGGGCTGGCTCTATAATCGCGCCTTCGAGGATCCCGATGGCCATATATTCGAAGCAGTGTGGGTCGACATGGCGGCGGCTGCGGCCGCCACCGGAGAATAGCCGGCAAGGCGCCGGGCGCGATGTGCGCGACGAAACCGGCTTCGGCCTACCACGCCCGCCATCAAAACTTTTCCGGCGCTATGGAATAAAACCGCCTCGCCTCGTGTCTCATCTCAGGTATCGCAAGACTGCGTGCCCAATCTGAGGAGAGACACCATGAAATCCGTGAAATTTCTGTCCGTCGTGGCGGCTGCCACCTTTGCCGCGACCGCTGTTTTCGCCGCGCCTCCTGTCAAAACAGTCGAATCCGAAAAGGGCAAGGTGCTTGCCGGCGAAAACGGCATGACGCTCTACACCTTCAAGAAGGACGTCAAGGGCGTTTCCAATTGCAACGACGACTGCGCCAAGAACTGGCCGCCGCTGATGGCCGCTGGTGATGCCAAGGCCGATGGTGCATATTCGATCGTCGATCGCAAGGATGGCACGAAACAATGGGCCAAGGACGGCATGCCGCTCTATTTCTGGGTCAAGGACAAGAAGGCCGGCGACATCACCGGCGATGGCGTCGGCGGCAACTGGGATCTTGCCAAACCTTGATCGCGAAGTCCCCGATCACAAGAAAGCTGCCGGCGTGAAACCACCCGCACCCGAAACCTTCGAGGGCCAGATCCTGGCCCTCCTGCCCTCGCTCAGGCGCTATTCGCGCAGCCTGACACGCTCGGATACTGATGGCGAGGATCTGCTCCAGGATTGCGTCGAAAAGGTTCTCACGCGCCGCGGCCAATGGCGCGGCCTCAACCTGCGCGCCTGGGTCCTGACCATCATGACCAATCTCTACCGCAACGGCCGACGCGGCAAGGCGCGCGACGGCCTCGTCGAGCTTGACGCCGCAGAGGATCTGGCCGCGTCCGAACCGCCGGCCGATCCGCTGGAGCGCGCCCGCCTGGATGATGCGCTGAACAGCCTTTCAGAGGAGCACCGCGCCGTGCTGATGCTCGTGGTCATCGAAGGATACACCTATGGGGAGGTCGCCGCCGCGCTCGATATCCCGATCGGCACCGTCATGTCCCGCCTGTCACGCGCCCGCCGGCGCGTCGCCGAGCGATTGAAGGCCGACAACATCATTACGCTTCGGAGACCGAAATGAACGAGACCAATCCGAACGTCACCGAAGCCGACCTCCACGCCTATGCAGACGGCCAGCTGCCGGAAACGGCGCGCGCCCGCATCGAGGCCTTCCTGGCCGACAATCCCGACGAGGCGGCGATGGTTACCGAATGGCAGGCGCAGAATGGGGCCATCCGGTCGCTGTTTGCCGGTTATGAGAAGGCGAAGGACAGCGATCCTCTGCTCTTCGCCCCCCCGCGCGCCGTCTCATCGGGGCCGAAACGCTGGGCGATCGCCGCATCAGCCCTCCTCGTCTTCACGCTCGGCGCCGTCAGCGGCCATTATGGCCCGGCACTTCTGGAAAAGCCGGAGCTGCAGCTTGCCGGCTCCGAAACCCTGCCGAAACAGGCTGAGACCGCCTTCACGGTCTATGCCGCCGAGGTTCGCCACCCCGTCGAGGTCTTCGCCGACGAGGAGGCTCATCTTGCCACCTGGCTCGGCAAGCGTCTGGCAATCCAGAATCTCAAGATCCCGAACCTGCAGCCGCTCGGCTTCAAGCTGGTTGGCGGCCGCTTGCTGCCGGTCGATGGCCAGCCAGGCGCCATGTTCATGTACGAGAACCAGGCTGGCGAGCGCCTGACTGTCCTGGTTGGCCGCAACACGGAAAATAGCACGACGAGCTTCCGCTTCGCCTCATCAGGCAATATCGAGACCTTTTACTGGATCGACGGCGAACTCGGTTATGCCGTCACCGGCGAAATCTCCCGCGAGACGCTGCGGGAGGTAGCAGAAGAGTGCTACAAGCAATTCCCGTCGTGAGGATCAGCGTGAGGGATCGTTGCCGAGCTCGATCGGCCGGCCGTGCGGCGTCGCTTCCGCCGCCCGCTGCCAACTCTGTTGCAGTGCCTGGATCGTATCCGCATCGGCGATGCCGCGGTTGACGATGAGGTCCGAGAGAGCAGCCACCCAGCAGTCAAAATAGTCGCTGCCATCTTCGGCCCGGCCAGGCTTGTGCAGTTGCGCGGAAAGCGTTTCAGCCCATTCGCTCCAACTGAACAGGCCTTTTGCGTGCAGGTGCACGGTCATGGCAAAAGCTTCCGCCGCCCACGGCTCGGGAAAGACCAGCTCGCCCTTCGGCGACCTCGGCAGCCCGGACGATTGCGTCAGCGGCGATGTCTCATGCCGGCTCAAGATAGCCCTCCCAGGCATCGATCGACACCGTCAGCGTTGGATCGGCATCCTCGCCCCAGATCTCCGCACCGTCGAAAACGACCGTATAGAGCCATTGCGGGTTCTCGCCCTTGCCATGCGCATTGTCGTCGGGAAAGACGAACGAACCCTGCACCGCCTCGACCACGCCAGTCCTGGCGCGGGCATAACGCGGCAGGCGCGTATGCGTCGCCGGATTGAAGTTCTTCGTCCTCACCGCCTCACCGACCACGAAGAGCGGCGCGGTCTCGACAAGACGATCACAAGGCCCGCCCTTCGCCAGCACGGCGGGCACCATGTCCGCCTTCAGCACCCGTTTTGGCGCCGCGCCGTCCTGCAGCTTCCGCCCCGAAAGCAGCTCCTCACGCGTCGCAAAGCCGTGCCGTTCGAGCAGCTTGTCGATGCCGCGGATCCAGATCTCGTAATAGCTGGCAGCGAGGTAATTGGCCGGCGGAATATTCTCGCGCGCATGCCGGCTTTCATCGATCGTCCATGCGCCGAAAGCGCCGCAGGAAAGCGTGATGCCGAGTGCCCGCTTTTCCCAATCGGCATGGAAACAGAGCTCGTCCTTTTCGGGCGCGACAGGCCCGAAGCCCATCTGCCCGCCGAGATCGTGCGGTCCGTTCATGTGGCGCTCTCCGGCTTGCGGGCAACGGCCGTGCCGATCATCGCATCGCGGCTGACGAGGCTGGCGAGCGTCCGCTCGTCCATTCCCTCTGTCCCTTCGGGCCGCTCGGGAATGACGAGGTAACGCAGCTCCGCCGTCGAATCCCAAACGCGGATCTTCTGGTTCTCAGGCAGCATCAGCCCGAATTCGGCCAGCACGCCGCGCGGATCGATGACGGCGCGCGAGCGATAGGCCGGCGCCTTGTACCAGACCGGCGGCAGGCCGAGCACCGACCAGGGATAACAGGAGCAAAGCGTGCAGACGACGAGGTTATGGGTCTCGGCCGTGTTGAAGACGGCACGCATGTGCTCGCCCTGCCGGCCGGTGTAACCGAGGCTTGATATCGCCGCCGTCGCATCGCGCTTCAGCCAGTCGGCGAAATCGGCATCGCTCCAAGCCCTGGCGACGACATGGGCGCCGTTTCTCGGTCCCACCTTGGTCTCGTAAGTATCGACGATCGCATCGATCGCCGCCGGATCGATCAGCCCCTTCTCCGTCAGCAGCGTTTCCAGCGCCTTCACGCGCGCCTGCATGTCGGAATAATGATTGTCATGATCGTGCCCGTGGGCGTGCTCATCTCCGTGAGCATGGTCGTCGTCATGGTCGTGCAAGGCGATGCCCTCCCGAAACTGCCCGCTCTTTCTAACATATGCCGCAGGCCCGCCAAGCCCTTCTATGTCTCATCCGCTTTTCCGCTAATCTCCTGCCATGAATATCCTGATTCTCGGCGCAACCGGCTTTATAGGCTCCGTCGTCGCGGCCCGGCTCGTTGCCGACGGCCACGTCGTAACCGGGCTCGGCCGCAATCCCGTACGTGCCCGTTTGAAACAGCCGGCGATCGAATGGCGGCGCGCAGATCTATCGCGCATGACGAAACCCGCGGATTGGGAGGATATCCTCAAGGACCAGCATGTCGTCGTCAATTGCGCCGGCGCCTTGCAGGACGGCCTGTCGGACGATCTGGCGGCCACCCAGGCAGAGGCGATGCTGGCGCTCTATGCTGCTGCAAAGTGCTCGTCGCGCCCGCTCATCGTGCAGATATCGGCAAGGACGGCAGGAGCGGCCGGCGACCTTCCCTTTCTCGCCACCAAGCGCCGCGCCGACGAGGCGCTCGCGGCAAGCGGCCTGCCTTACCTCATCCTGCGCCCTGCCCTCGTGCTCGGCCGCAATGCCCATGGCGGCTCGGCGCTGCTACGGGCGCTTGCCGCCTTTCCCCTGGTGCTGCCACTGATCCATGCCGAAAGCCCGGTCGAAACACTTTCGGTGGACGATGTGGCGGAAGCCGTGTCGCGGGCAGTCTCCGGCGGCCTTCCTTCAAAGGATATCGATCTCGCCGCCAATGAAGTCCTGACGCTCGCCGATCTCGTTCACCTGCACCGGCAGTGGCTGGGCCTGCCGCCCGCCCGCGTCTTCGCCCTGCCCCCCTGGCTGGCCAGGCCAGTGACGTGGCTGGCCGATCTATCGGGCCTGCTCGGCTGGCGTTCGCCGCTGCGTTCGACAGCGCTGACAGTGATGTCGGAAGGCGTGCAAAGCTCGAAAGCAGGAAGCGGCCTCGTCGCGACACCCGCGGCCGCAGCGCTCTCGGCCAATCCCTCCGGCGTCCAGGATCTCTGGTTTGCCCGGCTCTATCTCCTGAAGCCACTCGTCATATCGGGCCTATCCGTCTTCTGGCTGCTGTCCGGTCTGATCCCGCTGCTGGCACTGGAGAAGACGTCTGCTCACTTCTTGCCGTTCATGCCTGAGGCCTCGGCAACGGCGCTGACGCTTGCGACCTGCCTGATCGACGTCGTCCTCGGTGCCGCCGTCCTTGTCCGTCCCCTGGCGAAACGCGCCCTTCTCGGCATGCTTGGTGTATCGCTCGCCTATCTCGCCGGCGCCAGCCTGCTCGAACCCGCGCTCTGGTTCGATCCCCTCGGCCCCCTCGTCAAGGTTCTGCCGTCGATCCTGTTGACGCTCGTAGCCCTTGCCACCCTGGATGAACGCTGATGCTTGAAGAATGGCTGCTGCTCGCCCATGTCATTGGCGCGACCGTACTCTTCGGCACCGGCGCCGGCATCGCCTTCTTCATGGTGATGGCGCACCGGACGCGCGATCCCAGACTGATTGCCCATGTCGCCGGCACCGTCGTCATCGCCGACACGATCTTCACCGCGACCGCGGCCATCCTCCAGCCGGTGACCGGCTATCTGCTGGCCCGATCGATCGGCTGGGACCTGTCGGAGGGCTGGATTGCGCTGTCGCTGCTGCTCTATGTCGTCACCGGCCTGTTCTGGCTGCCGGTCGTCTGGATCCAGATCCGGCTGCGCGACCTCGCCCGCGCCGCAGCAGCGGCGGGAAAAGCCCTGCCGCCAGCCTATTTCAGCCTCTACCGCTTCTGGTTTGCTTTCGGATTTCCAGCCTTCTCAGCCGTCCTCGGCATTTTCTGGCTGATGCTGACAAAACCGGCGATCACTCTATTTTAGCATCGGCCAGAGGCTTAGCACCAAGAGTATCGCCATGCTGATATTGAACCACTTCAACCGCACCGGATCGGAAAGCCATTCCCTCAGCGCCGAGCCGAAGCCTGCCCAGGTCGAAACGCTGGGCACATTGACCGCCGCGAAGGCGAGACCGACGATCAGCACGCTCACGAGGTAGAGTTGCGGATTGGTATAGGTCGCCATCGCCGTGACCGCCATCACCCAGGCTTTCGGATTGACCCACTGGAAGGCAGCGGCCGACAGGAAGGACATCGGCTCGACGCCGCTCCTGCCTTCGCTGAGCGAGCGCGACGAGGCTATCTTCCAGGCGATCCAGACGAGATAGGCGCCGCCCGCAAATTTCAGCGCGGTATAGACCACAGGCACCGTGTGCAGCAGCGCGCCGAGCCCAAGGCCGACGCCGATGAGCAGCGAGAAGAAACCGACGCCGATGCCGAACATATGCGGGATCGTCCTGCGGAAGCCGAAATTCACGCCCGATGCGAAGAGCATCATATTGTTCGGCCCCGGCGTGATCGAGGTCGTGAAGGCGAACAGAACGAGGGCGAGAAATGTATCCAGTGGCATGCGACCTCCCGAAGCCAGCTTTTCCGCGGCCTGTTTATTTAGGTCAGCCTAACTGTCCTAAACCGGCGATACCATCGCATCATTGTCATGGTGACAGGATTACTTGAAAGATGGCGACCCGGCCCAATCTCTTGCCGACTGCATAATTCCTTAAATCGGCATCGATTTAAGGATAAAATCATGCAGCAATTCAAAGTGCTACAGCGTCCATCTCAAGGACGCGCGGCGCTGTAGGAAGAAACCCATGCAGAACGACCCGATTCCATCGATCACATTTCCGAACGGCACTGAGGTGCCGGCGCTCGGCCAGGGCACCTGGGCCATGGGCGAGGATGCCGGCCATGCCAAGGCCGAGATCGAAAGCCTCAAGGCCGGCATCGATCTCGGCATGACGTTGATCGACACCGCCGAAATGTACGGCGACGGCGGCGCCGAGGAGATCGTCGGTCAGGCGATCAGGGGACGGCGCGACGAGGTCTTCATCGTCAGCAAAGTCTATCCCTGGAATGCCAGCCTGAAAGGCACGGTCGAAGCCTGCGAGCGCAGTCTCGAACGGCTGGGCACCGACTGCATCGATCTCTATCTGTTGCACTGGCGCGGCAACTATCCGCTCACTGAGACCGTCACGGCCTTCGAAACGTTGAAGGCATCGGGCAAGATCGGCGCTTGGGGCGTCTCTAACTTCGACACCGACGACATGGAGGAACTGCTTAGAGTGCCCGACGGCGCCAATGTCGCCGCCAACCAGGTGCTCTATAACCTTTCCCGCCGGGGCATCGAATTCGATCTGCTGCCCTGGTGCCAGAGCCGCGGCATTCCCGTCATGGCCTATTCCCCGATCGAACAGGGCAATATCCTGCACCATCCCGAACTGATCCGCATCGCCAAGGCCTATCAGGCGACACCCGCCCAGCTGGCGCTCGCCTTCCTGCTGGAACGCGACGGCGTCATCGTCATCCCGAAGACCTCGAATGYCGAACGCGCGGCAGAAAACCGCGACTGCGTCTCGCTCGATATCACCGACGACGACTGGGATGCGCTCGACGCCGCCTTTCCGCCGCCTACAAAGAAAAAACCGCTGGAGATGCTCTGACCTTCAGCGGCTTTCCCAATGATTACAGCATCTGCCTTACATGCCCGGCCTGTAATCTTTACATGCCCTGCACGCCGCGATTCATCGCCGCGATACCGGTACGGCAGACCTCGATGAGGCCAAGCGGCTTCATGATCGCCACGAACTGGTCGATCTTCGACGATTTGCCGGTGATCTCCAGAATGAAGTGACCGACCGTCGCATCCACCACCTTGGCATGGAAGGCATCGGCAAGGCGCAGGGTCTCGGCGCGCATCTCGCCCTCGCCGATCACCTTGATCAGTGCCACTTCGCGCTCGATCGGCCGGTCCTGGCCGAGTTCGCGGGCGCGCACCGTCAGGTCGACGACGCGATGCACCGGCACGATGCGCTCGAGCTGCGCCTTGATCTGTTCCAGCACCTGCGGCGTGCCGCGAGTGACGACCGTGATGCGGGAAAGATGCGCCTGATGTTCGGTCTCGGAGACCGTCAGGCTCTCGATATTGTAGCCGCGGCCGGAGAACAGACCGATGACCCGGGCAAGAACGCCCGGTTCGTTGTCGACGAGAACCGAAAGCGTGTGGCTTTCGACGGCCGCCGTTTCCGGCGAAATGAAGTAAGCGGAGCCCGTGGGCTGTAGGTGAGCGTTCATTATCCTGGTTCCTCTTCCCTTTTAGACGAGCGCGCGGCCCTTGGCGTCGATCGCATTGGCGACCGCTTCGTCGGTGGCTTCGTCCGGCAACAGCATTTCGTTATGGGCCTTGCCCGAGGGGATCATCGGGAAGCAATTGGCGAGATTGGCGACGCGGCAATCGAAGATGACAGGCTTTCTGACCTCGATCATCTCCAGAATGGTGTCATCAAGCGCATCCGGCTTTTCGCAGCGCAGGCCGACGGCGCCATAGGCCTCCGCCAGCTTGACGAAGTCGGGCATCGCCTCGGTATAGGAGTTCGACAGGCGGTTGCCGTGCAGCAACTGCTGCCACTGGCGCACCATGCCCATATACTGGTTGTTCATGATGAAGATCTTGATCGGCGCATCGTGCTGGATCGCCGCCGACATTTCCTGGATGCACATCTGGATCGAGGCATCGCCGGCAATGTCGATGACGAGGCTGTCGGGATGGGCGATCTGCACACCAAGTGCGGCCGGCAGGCCGTAGCCCATCGTGCCGAGCCCGCCCGAGGTCATCCAGCGGTTCGGCTGCTCGAAACCGAAAAACTGTGCCGCCCACATCTGGTGCTGGCCGACCTCGGTGGTGATGTAGGTATCGCGGTCCTTGGTGTGGGCGAAGAGCCGCTCCAGCGCATATTGCGGCATGATGACGTCATTGCTCTTCGTATAGGCGAAGGAGTTGCGTGCCCGCCAGCGGGCGATATCGGTCCACCAGTCGTCCAGTCGGCTCTTTTCCGGCTTCTTCGGCAGCGCCCGCCACAGCCGGACCATGTCTTCGAGGACATGGCCGACATCGCCGCGGATGCCGATATCGACGCGGACATTCTTGTTGATCGAGGATGGATCGATATCGATATGGATCTTCTTCGAGTTCGGCGAAAAGGCATTGAGACGGCCGGTGATGCGGTCGTCAAAACGGGCGCCGATGCAGACCATGACGTCGCAGTCATGCATCGCCATGTTGGCCTCGTAGGAGCCGTGCATGCCGAGCATCTTCAGCCAGTTCTTGCCGGAAGCCGGATAGGCACCGAGGCCCATCAGCGTCGAGGTGATCGGGAAATCGGTGAGCTCGACCAGCTCACGCAGCAGCTTGGAAGCCTCGGGGCCGGAATTGACGACGCCGCCGCCGGAATAGATGACTGGACGGCGCGCATTCGCCATCAGCTCGATCGCCGCATGGATCTGGTTGAGGTCGCCCTGGATCTTCGGCTGGTAGCTCTTCTGGATCGTGTAGTCGGCGGGCGGCGTGTAGGTACCGGTCGCAAACTGCACGTCCTTCGGAATATCGACGACGACAGGTCCCGGACGGCCGGACTGGGCGATGCGGAAGGCCTCGTGAATGACGGCGGCGAGCTCGTTGACGTCCTTGACCAGCCAGTTGTGCTTGGTGCAGGGCCGGGTGATGCCGACCGTGTCACATTCCTGGAAAGCGTCGGAGCCAATCAGCGAGGTTGGAACCTGGCCGGTCAGGCAGACGAGCGGGATCGAATCCATCAGCGCATCCTGCAGCGGTGTGACGGCATTGGTGGCGCCCGGACCCGAGGTCACCAGCATGACGCCGACCTTGCCGGTGGAGCGGGCGTAACCTTCGGCCGCATGGCCTGCCCCCTGCTCGTGGCGGACGAGGATGTGCTTGACATCCTCCTGCTGGAAGATCTCGTCATAGATCGGCAGGACCGCGCCGCCGGGATAGCCGAAGATATGTTCGACGCCGTTGTCCTTCAGCGCCTTGAGAACGATCTCCGCTCCCGTCATCCGATTGCCTGCCGCCTGATTGTCCGTGCTCATCTGTCTGTTCCGTTTGATGCTGGGATTGCGTTTGTGGCCGGAAGCCCGAATTTCGGGCATAAAAAAAGGCCCCGGAGGAGCCTGTCATCTAGCGCATGGGTGGCTATCGCCGGATGGTTACACCATCCTGCCCATGCGCTTTCCCACCACGATAAGAGCCGTTGCGATTTTCATGGTCGGAAGTGATAGACAGAAAATTTCGCAGCGTCAACGCATGCCGCAATAAAAAACTCCCGGCTCCCCGCATCCCTAAAATCCATGGCCGGAAGGATTTGTTAAAGGAAGGGCTTTATTCTCGCTTCCCATTGCAGGAGTAGGCCCTTTGCTTAACAACGACTTGCACGCGCCTGGTAAGGCGGGTGAACAGGATCGCCGCGATGGCCATACACCGGGGAACCGCTTTCTCGGCCGCGTCGTTGCATGCAGCGGTTCGCGGGCGACCATCGCCGCCGTCGCCGAACAGGGCGGCACCGATCTGACGGAACTGTGGTCCGTGGGCCGGTTGATTTCGATCAGCGTCGGCCGCAACCGCGTCGTCGCCCTCGTCTATCAGATGAACACCGGCAGCCATGCCTGGGGCGAAGGCGAAGACAATACGTTCAGGATCGAGACGGAACTGCTCGGCGAAGTCCGTGTCGACGAGGACGGGCGCGAGGAATTCTCGACCGGCATCTCGCGTTATCCCTATCTCGGCGCCATCGCCCACCGCATCCGATCCGCCGACCTGATGCGCATCTACGACGCCGGCGAGGGTACGACCGCCGTTATCGGCAAGCTGACGCAGGACGAAAGCATCGATGCGGCGATCCACATCCCCTCAATGCTCTCCAAGCATTTCGCCGTCGTCGGTTCCACCGGCGTCGGCAAGTCGACGGCCGTGTCGCTGCTCCTGCACAAGGCGATCTCGGCGGATCCGAAGCTGCGCGTGCTGATCCTCGATCCGCATAATGAATTCGCTGCCGCCTTTCCCGAGCACGCCGTCACCATCGATACCGATACGCTCGACCTGCCCTTCTGGTTGATGCGGCTGGAGGAATTTGCCGAGGTCGTGTTTCGCGGCCGCCCGCCGGTGCCCGAAGAGCTCGACATGTTGCGCGACATCCTGCCGGAGGCCAAACGCGCCTTCCGCGGCAGCGACAACTCGCTGGTGCGCCGCACGACCGAAAAGAGTTCGATCACTGCCGATACGCCGGTCCCCTACCGTATGGCCGATTTGCTGGCGTTGATCGACGAGCGCATCGGCCGCCTGGAAGGCCGCTCGGAAAAGCCCTTCCTGCGGTCGCTGAAGATGCGCCTCATCGCTGCGATCAACGATCCGCGCTATCACTTCATGTTCTCCAACAACACGATCAGCGACACGATCACCGAAACCATCGCGCAGATCTTCCGCATCCCCGGCGAGAACCGGCCGATCTGCACCTTCCAGCTTGCCGGCATCCCCTCAGAAGTCGTCAATTCGGTCGCCTCCGTGCTCTGCCGCATGGCCTTCGAGGTGGCGCTGTGGAGCGAGGGCGCCATCCACATGCTCGTCGTCTGCGAGGAAGCGCACCGCTACATCCCCTCCGATCCGAGCCTCGGCTTCGTGCCGACGCGCCAGGCGATCGCCCGCATCGCCAAGGAAGGCCGCAAATACGGCGTCTCGCTCGGCATCATCACCCAGCGGCCGGGCGAACTCGACCAGACGATCCTGTCGCAGTGTTCGACGCTCTTTGCCATGCGCCTCGCCAACGACCGAGACCAGGAAATCATCCGCTCGGCCATTCCGAATTCGTCGATCTCGACGACGAGCTTTATCTCCTCGATCGGCAACGGCGAGGCGATCGCTTTCGGCGAAGCGATCAGCGTGCCGATGCGCATGCGCTTTTCCCGCGTCGACGAAAACCTCCTACCGAAGGCCAGCAGCGCCAACAGCAAGCAGAGCGAGGAAGATCCGGATACGGTCGATCTGCGCAAGATCGTCACCCGCATGCGGGCGGTGACGGTCGGACCCGACATTTCGAATTTTCAGCAGAGCTATGCCGCGTCCGTGGCAAGCTTGGACGAGGCTGATGCGGCCGACGAGGATCTCGACGCCAAGCCGTACGCGCCGCCCGCCTCCTCCGCTGCACCGCTCGAAACCTATCGGCGGGAACTGCTGCCGCAAACGCCGCGGCTGGACCCGGCTGCGGTGCCGGCGATCGATCCCCGGTTGGACGCGCTGCGTCGCGAAATGCGCCGCGAGGAGCCGGTCTTTCCCCGGCCGGCACCGGCGACGGATCAGCCTGCGATCTCCCGCCGCGAGCCCGGCACGTCGCTGCGCGAAAGCATTTTGAAAAAACCGCTGAGCAGCCTTTACAACAAGGAATAAGCCTTCCACTCGCTCTCCAGTGCGATCAGAGGCTCGACGGCCTCGAGTACACGCTGCCGATCCATCGGTCCGAGCGGCAAGAGAGGGCGTGGGAGCTCGGCCTTGGCGAGTGAGAGAAGGTCGATCAGCGTATAGATCACGCGAAGGCTTCCGAACGCCTTGAACGTTTGCCAGAGCGGCTGGAGAAGACCATCGAGCCGACGCACTTCGCCGTCCTCGCCTGCAATCGCGGCCTTGGTCAGGGCAAAAGCGATGCGCGGAAGCAAGCCGCCGATGACGCTGTACCAGGCGTCGGCACCTGAAAGCAGTGCTTCGCCAGCGCCCCAGTCGCCGCTATAGCCGATCGCAAGCTTGCTCCTCTCACGCAATGCCGCCAGTTCGCCTGCGAAATCGCCGTCAACTGGCAGAGGCATCTTCACCGCCCTGATCGTCTCGATGTCCGACAGGCGCTGCAGAAGATCCCGGCTGAAGGTGAAGTGGGTCGTGCCGGGATTGTTGTAAATACAAAGCGGCAGCTTCGCCGCCTCCGTGACGGCAAGGAAATGCTGATAGGCCTCCTCCTGAGTAAGCGGCGTGTAGGACACCGGCGCAAGCAGAAGCGCATCTGCACCAGCGGCCTCCGCATCCCTCGCCAGGGCCTGGGCGTGGTCTGTCCTCAGAGCACCGACACCGACGACGATCGGAACACGACCGCGCACGCACTCGACGGCGGCCTCGACGGCTCGCCGTCGCTCCTCGCGTGTGAGAAAGGCGTAGATCCCGGTGCTGCCAAGAAGGCCTATCGAAGCGACGCCGGCATCACACAAGCGTTCCAGCAGGCGGCAGAGGGCATCCGTGTCGACCCGGCCATCCCTATCGGCGGGCGTTGGCGGAAAGGCCGAAAGACCATGAAACGGAGAAGCGACAGACATGATGCGATCCTGAAAATCCGGTCAATGTGAGAACAGCAGGCGCGATCCGGCGCCCGCGAAGAAGACGGCGAGACTTCCCTCGATCCACCGCCGCGCACGGGCGTAGCCGCGCACCATCGGTGCCGTCGAGAAGAGCACGGCATAGCCGGTAAATATCGAGATCCCGAGCAGCACGCAGCCGCCGAAAGCTGTGACGGCCATCTCCGGTGAAGCGCCGGGCTTGAGGCCGAGAGACATGATCGCGACCCAGGCCAGAACCGCCTTCGGATTGCCGAGATGCATCAGAATACCACGACGATAGAGCGCGCCGAGTTGCGCGGCAGGTTGGACGGCCTCGCTTGCCGGCCTATCCGGGGTGGCTGCCGAGCGGGCCGCCCTCCAGGCGAGCCAGAGGAGGTAAAGCCCGCCTGCGACTTTGAGGAACAGCAGCGCATGGGCATAGCGGACCAGGAGTGTGGAAATGCCGGTGACAGCGACCAGCCCCCAGCATGTCGACATCGTTATAACCCCGGCAGCAAGGGCGAGCGCCGGTCGACGCCCTTGCCGCATCGCCACGTTCATGATGGCCATGTTGCTTGGTCCGGGACTGCCTGCAGCGATTGCGTAGGCGATGTAGACGACGAGAAGATCCTGCATTTGCGTTTTTCCAGAAGTTTGCGCCCGCGCACGGCACGACCGCGAAGACGAAGAATGCGCCATCGGGAAGCCGACGATCTGCTTCCTTTTCTTCGAAAATTGGTTCACCATGAAGCGCCATTTTTGAAGAATCTCTATGGACCATTTTGCGATGTCCAAACGGCGCAGCACTATCGAAATCCCATCGCTCAACGCAATCGACCGAACGGACAATGTCGGTCGCCAGCTTGCGCAGGCCCTGCGGAACGCAATCGCCTGCAGTGATCTGAGGCCAGGCGAACGCCTTCCTTCGACGCGTAGCCTTGCAGCTTCACTGAAGATCGCGCGCGGCACTGTCGTCGAGGTGTTCGATCAGTTGACCGCCGAAGGCTATCTCGAAGCGCGGGTCGGAGCCGGAACCCGTGTTGCCGCTGATCTGATTGACACCACGCCGGCGCCCCCGCCTGCACCGGCGGTGCCGTCTGCCGTGGATGCCGTCGATCTGCCTTCCCAGGCTGCTCGGCTGATCGCCATCGCCCGTGCGCTCACCCCGCACCCGCCCGTTCCCTTTGCCATCGCCGTCCCGGCTTCCGGCATTGCGCCCGACGACAACTGGCGCCGTCTCGGCAACCGCGTGCGCGCGTCGAGACAGGCCGCACCCTCGGGTTACCACGACCCGATGGGTCTGCTCGAACTCAGGCTTGCCATTGCCGACCACGTCCGCCGTGCGCGGGCCGTTCATTGCGAGCCGGAACAGGTCATCGTCACATCAGGCACTCAGCAAGGTCTCTATATGGCGGGGCGGGTCCTTCTCTCGCGTGACGATCCGGTATGGGCCGAGGACCCGGCCTATCCCGGCCTGACGGCAGTGCTCGACGATCTCGGCGTCCGGACGCACCGCCTGCCGGTCGATGCACAGGGAATGAACGTGGAACGCGGCCTCGAGCTATGTCCCCAGGCGCGCGCCGCATTCGTGACCCCTTCGCACCAATATCCGATCGGCATGCCGCTCAGCATGGCCCGACGCAATGCCCTGATAGCCTGGGCCGACCAAAATCGTGCCTGGATCGTCGAGGACGACTACGACAGCGAGCTGCGTTATGCCGGACACCCATTTCCCTCAATGCAGGGATTGCGTCCGTCACGCGTCATCTATCTCGGCACGTTTAGCAAGGTGCTCTTTCCCTCCCTGCGCCTCGGCTACGTCATCGCCCCTCCTCCACTCGCAGAAGCCTTTGCCGGCGCCCGTGCCATTCTCGACCGGCATTCGCCGATCGCCGAACAGCACGTTCTGGCGGCCTACATGCGGGAAGGCTATTTCGAAGCGCATATCCGGCGCATCCGTGGCCTCTATGCCGAACGCCGCGCTGTTCTGCTCTCGGCGCTCGAGCGGGCCTTGCCGGAGGGGTGCTGCGTCCAGCAGAGCGACCAGGGCATGCATATTCTTCTATGGCTGCCCGAGGAGGTCGATGACGTGCAACTCGCAGCCCGTGCCCTGTCGGCCGGCCTTGCCGTGCGCGCGATCTCCCCGATGTATTCCGCGCGGCCGGCACGCCCCGGCCTGATGCTGGGCTTCGGCGGATTTCTGGCGGACCAGCTACAGGCGGCGGTTGGCGAACTCGTCGAACTGTTGAGCCAGCAGATGTCTCAA
This sequence comes from Rhizobium sp. P1_E1, assembly GCF_056406015.1. Taxonomy (NCBI): domain Bacteria; kingdom Pseudomonadati; phylum Pseudomonadota; class Alphaproteobacteria; order Hyphomicrobiales; family Rhizobiaceae; genus Rhizobium; species Rhizobium sp. P1_E1. The sequence goes on from NZ_JBFUAY010000023.1 coordinate 61,693, forward strand.
GCGGGAGGCCCGCAACAAACTGAAACCTAAACTGTCAGCCGTTCCCAGCTATCGTCCATCTGGTTGCGGAACCATGTCATTTGCCGCTTGGCATATTGCCGCGTCGCCGCAGCCCCCTTCTCCAGCACCTCGTCGCGCGTCATCTCACCCCTGACCATCGCCGTAATCTGCGACACGCCGATTGCCTTCATCACAGGCGCCTCGGCCGGCAGGTCGAGCGCAAGCAGCGCCCTTACTTCGTCTTCCGCGCCTTGCTGCAGCATCTTTTCGAAACGCCCGTTGATGCGCTGATGCAGCACCGCCCTATCCGGCAGCACGACGACCTTGCGGGCCTCATCGGCGTCGATGATCACCGGTCCCGACTGGCCCTGGAAATCGGCGATCGACCGCCCCGTCGCCTTCATCACCTCCAGCGCCCGCACGATCCGCTGCCCATCCTGGCGGTTGAGGCTTGCCGCCATGGCGGGATCGGCCACCGCGAGTTCGGCATAGAGCCCGTCGGTGCCCTCCTCCAGCAGCCGCGACCTGAGTGCCTTCCGCAGGGCCTCCGGTATCTCGGGCATATCTGAGAGACCACCGGTCAACGCCTTGAAATAAAGCCCCGTGCCGCCGACGAAGACCGGCAGCCGCCCTGCGGCCCTGAGCGTCGGCAGCAATGCCGAGACATCCCGTAGCCAGCCGCCTGTGGAATAGGCCGCACCGGCCGGCACGTGGCCGTAGAGATGATGCGGCACGCCCTGCATCTCCTCTTCCGACGGGCGCGCGGTCAGCACCCGCAGCGTGTCGTAGACCTGCATGCTGTCGGCGTTGACGACCACGCCATCATGGCGCTTGGCCAATTCGACGGCGAGCGCGGACTTGCCGCTGGCGGTCGGCCCGGTTATCAGGATCGCGTTCACTGTGCTCAGAAGGTTTTCCATCATGGCCCTCGTTGCCACGCTTGTTGCCAATCCGTCAAATCCCGTGCTGACACCCGAAATCGCCGAGCAGGCGGCCGAGGCCGTGAACGCTTCCGGTCTCTACTGGCTGGCCGATGGCGTTGCCTGCGACATCGCGCTGCGCGACGGCACCGATGCGCAAGCGGCCGAGGCCAATATCCTTGCCGTCATATCAAACGCACCGATCGATCTCGTCATCCAGGAGCAGGAAACCCGCCGCAAGAAGCTGCTGATCGCCGACATGGATTCGACGATGATCGGCCAGGAATGCATCGATGAACTCGCCGCCGAAGTCGGCCTGAAAGAGAAGGTCGCGACCATTACCGCCCGCGCCATGAACGGCGAGATCGCCTTCGAGCCTGCCCTGCGTGAGCGTGTCGCGCTGCTGAAGGGCCTGCCGATATCGGTCGTCGACGAGGTGATCGCCAAGCGCATCACGCTCACCCCGGGCGGCCCGGAACTGCTTGCCACCATGAAGTCGAAAGGCCATTACACCGCGCTTGTCTCCGGCGGCTTCACCGTCTTCACCAGCCGCATCGCCGCCACTCTCGGCTTCGACGAGAACCGCGCCAACACACTGCTCGAAGACGGCGGCATTCTCTCCGGCTTCGTCGCCGAACCAATCCTCGGCAAGCAGGCGAAGGTCGATGCGCTGAACGAGATTTCGGCTCGCCTCGGCATTTCGCCGGAAGAAGCGATCGCCGTTGGTGACGGCGCCAACGATCTCGGCATGTTGCACCTTGCAGGCTCCGGCGTCGCCCTCCACGCCAAGCCGGCAGTCGCTGCCGAAGCGCAGATGCGCATCAACCACGGCGACCTGACCGCACTGCTCTACATCCAGGGCTACCGGAAGACGGATTTCGTGACGGTATGAGCGCGATACCAGCGACATTCCCAATCGGGGCTGATCGCTGGTGGCTCGTACGGAAGGCAACCTCCGTAAACCCGCCAAATAGCCTGTCACCTCCGGACCGTTAGGCCACCGATTCCGTTTCGAAAGGCCCCCCGGCACACCCTCTCCGCCCTCATTCCTGTGCTCGTCACAGGAAACCAGCCACCGCGCGTCTGCGCGGTGAGTGACTTACGTCAGGAGAGAAGAGTTTTCTGCGCCCAAGGACTTAGGCGCACTGGATTCCTATGACAAGCAGAGGAATGAGGGAGAGTTGGAGAGTACGGCGGCTAATTCACTACCGCCGTAGCTCCCTTATTCCATCGGCACCGCCACGAACCGCAGATCACCATTCGCCGATGCGATCATCAGCTGGGCGTTGCGGCGGCCCTCCTGTTTCAGCGCCTGCACCTTGGCGGCGACCGCATCCGGCGACTTCATGAACTCCTGCGCCACCTCGACGATCACGTCGCCGGGCTTCAACCCCTTTTCGGCGGAGGCGGAGCCGGGCGTCACCTCTGTGACGACGACGCCGTCGACGCTCTCGGCAATCCCGAAGGCCTTGCGCGTCTCGGCGCTCAACAGCGACAGCGACAGCCCGAGCACGTTCTTCGGCGTTGCAGCATCCGGCGACACCTGGCCCTTATGCTGGTCGGGTGTATCAGGTGCGGGTTGGGCCTGATCGCCGGTATCCGGCTGGTCCATGTCGTTGTTCTCGCCGGGGTCCGGGGTGATCACGCCGTCATCCTGCGAACCATCAGGCGCCGCATCATCGGATGCAGCCGCCTGATCGCTGTCCTCAAGCCGGCCAAGCTTCACCTTGACGGTCTGCTCCTTGCCGTCGCGCAGCACCACCACATCGACTTCCTTGCCGACTGTGCTTTCCGCCACGACACGCGGCAGGTCGCGCATTTCGCTGACGGTCTTGCCGTCGAATTTCAAAATGACGTCGCCCGCCTTGATCGAGCCGTCGTCGACTGGGCCACCCTTGATGACGCCGGCGACCAGCGCGCCCTTTGCAGTGTCGAGCCCGAGGCTGTCGGCGATATCGTCAGTCACCGGCTGGATGCGCACGCCGAGCCAGCCGCGCCGCGTCTCGCCATATTCGCGCAACTGGTCGACAACGCCGGAGGCAAGCTCCGACGGCACCGAGAAACCGATGCCGATCGAGCCACCGCTCGGCGAAATGATCGCCGTGTTGATGCCGATCACTTCACCCTTCATGTTGAAGAGCGGGCCGCCGGAATTGCCCTTGTTGATCGCCGCATCCGTCTGGATGAAGTTGTCGTAGGGGCCGGCATTGATGTTGCGGCCGCGCCCGGAAATGATGCCGACCGTCACCGAACCGCCGAAGCCGAACGGATTGCCGATCGCCATCACCCAGTCGCCGATGCGCATCTTGCTGGAATCGCCGAATTTCACGGACTTCAGCGGTGCCTTCGGCTCGACCTTCAGCACCGAAAGATCGGTCTTCGTGTCGGTGCCGATCAGCTTCGCCTTGAGCTTCGAACCGTTGGCGAAATTGATCTCGATGTCGTCGGCGCCCTCGATCACGTGGTTATTGGTGACGATATAGCCGGCCGGATCGATAACGAAGCCGGAGCCGAGCGAGCTGACATTGTGGTTGCCGCCCTTGTTGCCCTGCTGCTTGTTGAAGAAATCGTTGAAGAATTCCTGGAAAGGCGAGCCGTCGGGCGCGCGCGGCGCCGGGCCTGCGCCCTCGTCGTCCTTCACATTCTGCGAGGTCGAGATGTTGACCACCGCGTCGAGCAGCCCCTCGGCAAGATCGGCGACCGAAGCCGGGCCGTTATTCGGTACGACGGCCTGGCTCGGGGCGGCCTGCTGCGGTGCGGCGGGTACGGGAGGCGTAGGAGCGGGAGCAGCTGTTTCCGGTGCAGCCGCGGCCGGCGGTGTGGGTGCGGGAGCAGCCGGCTCAGGAGTAACCGGAGCGGGCGTCGCAACCCCGGGTGCTGTCGTCTCAGGCGCGGTTTGGGCGTAGGCGACCCCGTTCATGCCGGCATGCGCAAGAATTGCAGCGCTGGCCATAAGCGCGAGCGTTCGTCTGAAGGGCGAGCGAATCGTGGGGGCCATCAAGCTTCCTCATAAGGGGTACATGCGCACATTGAGCACCAGCATAAGGCGGAATGATGGAGGGCGAAATCACCTTTTCGCRAAATCCCCGTGCAATGTGACGTGGCCTCGCAAAAGCCCAATTATAGCGACCATTCCACGAAAAAAGGGCCGGCACTCGGGCCGGCCCTTCCAGGATTATCGGGGTATCCCCTGCTTCAATTCGTCGGCTGGGCAGGAGCCCCAGGCGCTGCCGGAGCCGGCACTGCCGGGCTTGCTGGCGACGGCTGCAGAGTGCCGGCGGCATTGTCGAAATAGCGGAAGAATTCCGAATTCGGCGACAGCACCAGCGTCGTGTCCTGCGACGAGAGAGCGGAGGAATAGGCCGCCATCGAGCGATAGAACTCGAAGAAGGCTGGATCCTTGCTGAAGACTTCGGCGAAGACGCGGTTGCGTTCCGCATCGCCCTGGCCTCGAAGGATTTCCGCATCACGCTGGGCGCCCGCGGTGAGCTCGACAACCTGACGGTCGGCGATGGCGCGCCGCCTTTGGCCTTCCTCATTGCCCTCAGCACGGATGCGCTCCGCCTCGGCAAGGCGTTCCGAACGCATGGCATTATAGGTGTTCGGCGCAACCTCCGGCGAAAGGTCGGTGCGGCGGATGCGAACGTCGTCTATATGCAGGCCGAGATTTTCGGCATCCGTGCGCAGATCGTCGCGAATCTCCAGCATCATTGCGACACGCTCTTCCGAGAGCGCGGCATTGTAGTCACGCAGACCGTAGACGCGGCGAAGCGATGAATCGAGCTGCGCCCTCAACCGCGCTTCCGCAGCCTCGCGATCACCCGACACCGTTTCGCGGAAACGGCGAACATCCGAGATGTTATAGATCACGAAGGCATCGACGTCGAAGGTCTGGCCGTCCTGGACCTGAACGCGGATATTGTCGAGATCGAGCCTCAGCGCCTGCTTTTCGACCAGCTGAACGCGGTCGGCATCCATGAAGCCGAAAGGCAGCTTGAAATAAATCCCAGGCTCGGTCTTGACCGACTGGATCTGGCCGAAGCGGACGACGATGGCCTGCTCACGTGCATTCACCACGAAGATGGACGAATAAAGCCCGACCAGCACAATGGCGAGGATGAGGAGAATGATGGGAAGTCTGTTCGATGTCATGACTCAACCTCCCTGTTGCGCCGGTTTGCCGAGCTCATTGAGCGGCAGATAGGGCAGGACGCCCTGCTTCTCGTCGATGATGACCTTCCGGGAGTTCTTCAGCACCTGCTCCATCGTTTCGAGGTACAACCGCTTGCGGGTCACATCGGGCGCCTTGGAATATTCGTCGTTGATCGCCGTGAACCGCTGCGCCTCACCTTCCGCCTCCTTCACCACACGGTCCTTGTACGCGGCTGAATCTTCGCGGATTCTGGCCGCATCGCCTCGCGCCTGGCCGAGCTTTTGGTTCGTGTAGCGATTGGCCTCTTCGATCGTGCTATCGCGGTCACGGCCGGCACGCTGGACTTCTTCGAAAGCATCGGCGACTTCCCGCGGCGGCGCCACGTTCTGGATCGTCACGCCGGTCACGGTCACGCCCGCGCCATAGCGGTTCATCGTGTCCTGCAGGATATTGAGCACATCCACTTCGATCGGCTGGCGATTACTGCGGAAGGCGTCCTGCGCCGGACGCCGGCCAACGATTTCACGCATGGCACTGTCGGAAACCTGCTGCAGCGTCTCTGCCGGATTTTCGACGTTGAAGAGATAGGCCTTGGGATCGCTGACGGTGTAGAAGACAGCGAACTGCACGTTGATGACGCTCTTGTCGCTGGACAGCATCAGGCCGTTCGAAGACGATGCCGAAGTCGCCCCGATGTTCAATTGCTGCACGGTCACCTTGACCGTCTCCACGGTCTCCATCGGCCACAGGTGGAAATGCAGGCCCGGCATGGAAATCTCGGCCTTCGGCTTGCCGAACCGCAGTTCGACGCCGCGTTCGTCCGGCTGCACGACATAGATGCACTGGATCAGCCAGAAGACGGCGACGATCGCCGCGACGATCACCGCCACGCCGCCGTTGAAGCCGCCGGGAATGATGTTGCGCAGTTGGTCCTGGCCGCGCCGGATGATATCTTCCAGATCAGGCGGTCCGCCCTTGCCGCCGCCACCGCGCGGCCGGTTCGGCCCCTGTCCCCATGGTCCCTGATTATTACCGCCGCCGCCGCCCCAAGGGCCGCCGCCGCCATTCTGATTGCTCCAGGGCATCAAAACCTCGTTGTTCGTTAAGTCTCCACGCATCCGAAACCGTGGGGGCTGACCGGCGGACGCGTTGGTGACCGTTATAGGTATCGCCGCATCGCCTTTCAACGCAGCGTGAGAAACTTGGTCAATTTAATTGGAAAATAGTTCATTTTCAGGCGTGACGGCGTTCGTAGACGATGAAACGCGTGGGATAGCTGTCCTTTTCGCCGGCCGGAACCGCGATCGCCTCCCCCGCCTGCCAGGTGTCGGGATCGATCACGGGAAACGACGCGTCTCCATCGAGATCAGCCTCGACATGCGTGATGCACATCCGGTCGGCAAGGCCGATCGCCTGGGCATAGACCTGCCCGCCGCCCAGAATGCAGATTTCGTCGACGCCGGTTTCGAGCGCCAGCCTTTCGGCCGCCGTCATCGCCTCCGGCAGCGTATGGGCCATGGAGACATCAGGATGGTCTATCGCCGCCTGCCGCGAGATGACGACGTTCGGCCGTCCCGGCAGCGGCCTGCCGATCGAATCGTAGGTCTTGCGGCCCATCACCACAGGCTTGCCCAATGTCAGCGCCTTGAAGCGCTTGAGGTCGCTCGAAAGCCGCCACGGCATGTCGCCGTCGCGGCCGATAATGCCGTTGCGGGCAACGGCGGCGATAATGGTCCTGCGGATGTCGGCCATGGAATATCCTGGATCAGACGGCGATCGGCGCCTTGATGCTGGCATCGGCCTCGTAGCCGATCAGCTCGAAATCGTCGAAGGTGAAGCCGAAAATGTCCTTCACCTCAGGATTGATGCGCATGAACGGCAGCGGCTTCGGCCGGCGTGCAAGCTGCAGTTTCGCCTGGTCGAAATGGTTGTGATAGAGATGGGTGTCGCCGAGCGTGTGGACGAAATCGCCAGGCTTCAGTCCGGTCACCTGAGCCACCATCATCGTCAGCAGCGCATAGGAAGCGATATTGAACGGCACGCCGAGGAAGATATCGGCCGAGCGCTGGTAGAGCTGGCAGGAAAGCTTGCCATCAGCCACATAGAACTGGAACAGGCAATGGCAGGGCGGCAGCGCCATTTCGTCCACTTCGGCCGGATTCCAGGCCGAGACGATGTGGCGGCGCGAATTCGGATTGTTGACGATGCCTTTGACGAGATTGGCGATCTGGTCGATATGGCCGCCGTCGGGCGCTGGCCAGGAGCGCCACTGGGCGCCGTAAACAGGCCCGAGATCGCCGTTTTCATCGGCCCATTCGTCCCAGATCGAAACGCCGTTCTCCTTGAGATAGCGGATATTCGTCTCGCCCTTCAGGAACCAGAGAAGCTCGTGGATGATCGAGCGCAGATGCAGCTTCTTCGTGGTGAGGACGGGGAAGCCCTCTTCCAGATCGAAGCGCATCTGGTAGCCGAAGACTGAGCGTGTGCCGGTGCCGGTGCGGTCGCCCCGGTCGGAGCCCTTTTCCATCACATGATTCAAGAGATCGAGATATTGCTTCATGTCGCGCTGATTCCGTTTCGGCTAATTTAAGCCTTCAGAACCGGGAAACCAATCACCGCCGGGCATTTTCCCAATGTTTCTGATGGGTCGCATAACGCTTTTATGACGTTTGCCCTTTCCTTGGGCTGAGGAAACCACTATATCACCCATGCTGGCTTTCGGGCCGGCTATGGCGATAAACGAGCGGTGTAATAAACCTATTGGACCCGGGGGCGGTACCCGGCGCCTCCACCAAAAACCGGCGGTCTCGAAGGCCGGCTTTTGATGGGGGCGAAACAGGATCGACAAGGGTGTAAAGATCGTCTTTTTGCTCGGCATTGTACCGCCGTTATCGGGCTAAAATTGTAGTTGCAAACGACAACTATGCGGAAGCTCGTCTCGCTGCTTAATCGCGGTGTGACACTTCAATCAAAGTCCTAGTGGTTCGCACCTCTAGGCGGGGTCCGAAGGCACCTGGCAACAGAAGCCTTCACCTTCTCCCTGCCGCCGAAATCATGTATGCTGCTTAAAAACGTGACTCGGCTCCGGTCTTTCCCAAGGCGCCCGGACGTGGCATACAACCTTGTGAAAAGACTCCGAACCGACGAAAGACAGGAAAAGCATGGGGCAGGATCATATCCGCTACGACATTCTGGCACAGGATGCACTTCGCGGCGTCATCCGCAAGGTATTGGCGGAAGTCGCAGCCACGGGCCGCCTGCCCGGTGATCATCACTTCTTCATCACCTTCCTCACGGGCGCGACCGGGGTGCGCATCTCCCAGCATCTGAAGTCGAAATACCCCGAGCAGATGACCATCGTCATCCAGCACCAGTTCTGGGACATGAAGATCACCGAAACGCATTTTGAGATCGGCCTTTCCTTCTCCGACGTTCCGGAAAAGCTGGTCATCCCATTCAATGCGATCCGCGGCTTCTACGATCCCTCCGTCAACTTCGAGCTCGAATTCGACGTGCCTCTCGCCGATGGCGAGGAATTGCCGTCCGGTGAAATCACCGCCTATCCGGTGGATGCGGCTGGAAAGTCGGATGACGCTGCGGGCGCAAAACCCGTCGATGGCGAAGAGAAGAAACCGGGCTCCGTCGTCTCACTCGACTCCTTCCGCAAGAAACAGTGATTTGAAGGGAGGCCAAGCCTCCCTTTTTCATAGGGAATTCAGGCAAACGCATGAGCGCCGAAATCATCAATCTGCGCCAGTTCCGCAAGAAGCAGGCTCGCTCCGAAAAGGAGAAGCAGGCCGAACAGAACCGTATTTCCTTCGGCCGCGCCAAGGCCGAAAAGCAACTGACCCGCAGCCTGAACGACAAGGCCGACAAGATCCATCGCGACGGCCGGATCGAGACTGATGACGACGGCGCGTGAGGGTTTCACGCAAAGCTTGAAAAGCTGGAATGGATTCTGCGATCAGCCACTTGCGCGGTTTCCTTGAATCGATCTGCCAACCCACGCATGATTTGACAAAACGTCCTGAGCGCGTCCTCGCGGACGCTCGGCGCTATAACCGGGATGTGAAGGCGCTCCATGATCCGCAAGCATTCGGCGACATTGCACGGCCATCGCACCAGTTTTTCGCTTGAAGATGAGTTCTGGGCCGAGCTGAAGATGATTGCCGCGGGCCGTTCGATACCGCTCGCCGCCCTGATCTCCGAAATCGACGACCACCGCCCGCCGGACAGCAACCTGTCCTCGGCGCTGCGCTTGCATGTGCTTTCCTGGCTGAAGGCTGGGGGCGACCGCCAGCCGTGACCCGGGCCTGATGCATGCTGCACAAAACCGTGGGGCGATTTGGGGAGAAAAATCAATGAAAACAAAGATCTGATACGCCCTGCATGAATCAAATTCTACGCAATCTCACTGCGCCTGAACGCCCGGCAACTGGTCAAAATTGAGCGGACCCGGCTGTGCTTGCCCGCTGCGCCGTGCCGCTTCCGCCTCGGCGGCAGCCCTCGCTTGCGCATCCGCCTTCGCTTTGGCTTCCGCCGCGCGTGCAGCCTCTGCCTCGGCAGCAGCCTTCACAGCGGCTGCTTGCTGCGCCAGTGCACGCAGCCGCTCTTCCTCCGCCTGCCGTTGTTGCTCGATCTCGGCCGCCTTGATGCGCTCGGCGTCGTTGAACCGATAGAGCGCCACCTCGCGGCGCAGCCGTTGTTTTTCGAGCACGATCGCCTGCAGCCGTTCGACCCGCCGGCGCTCGCGCTCGAAAGCGCGCAGCGACAGATAGCTGGTGATATCGGTCACATCCATCGTCTTGCCGGGTGATGGCAGCATGCCGGAAAAATTCAGCCTGAGCGCCGGCTCCGCACCAGAAAGCGCTTCGGTGCCCGGATTGAACCCGACACCCAGCGTCGCGCTGACCCGCTCTTCCGGCAGCGCGATCTGCGCATCGGCGGTGATGCGGGCGAGATCGTTGGCGACGGTGACATTCTGCACCCTCAGCGTCCCGTCGGTGATGTTGAAGGGGACGCCGAGCGGCGGCAGCTTCGCCTCGCCGTTGCTGAGCAGCGTTTCGATGATCGGATGCACCTTGCCGGCATTGATCTGCTCCTGCATCGTATCGGTCGCGGCAAGCAGCGGCGGAAGGATGGCAAGATTCAGCCCGCGTATGCTGGTATCGCCAAGCCTCAGTTCGCCCGAACCATTGAGCGAGCTGGCAATTTCGCCGATCGTCTTGCCCGAGGCCTCCATCGACAGCGACAATCCGAACTTGCCGTTGGCGATCGGCGCGCCGTCGCGCAGCCAGACGACGCCGGAAAGATCGGAATCGGCAAGCGCAAGCTTCGTCTGCAGGAAGCCGGTGCCGTTGGCATTGGTGAAGAGCAGGTTGCCGGAAAGCTTTCCACCGTCCCAGTTGCCGGCCATGTCGTTGAGCTGCAACTCGTCGCCCTTGTAGGCGACGTTGCTGGTGAAGTCCGACACCGCCGTATCCGGCAGGCCCGGCCAGAACTGCTTGGCCATCAGCTTCACGTTGACGTCGAGATCCTTGAAGATGGGCAGCCCCAGCGGCGCCGTCGTCAGCTGACCGTTGGCGGGATCGACGATCTGGCCGAACACCGCCTCGCCGAGCCAGCCGGCATCGGCCTTGGTGAGTGTCAGCCCACCGCTCGCGGTCGTCTTCGCAGCCTTCCGGTCGAAGGTCAGCGCACCTGAAAATTCGTTATCGGCCGCATGCCCCTTGAGATCCGAAAAGACGATCTTGTCGCTGTCGACGGCGGCATTGACCTGCAGGCCGAGCGGCAACCCGGTTCCGGTCTGCGGCAGGGCGATGCCGTTCATGATGAGATAGGGGTCAATATCGGCACTGTCCAGCGAAAGCCCGATCTGGCCGTTCATGAAGGTCTCCGGCCGAACATCGACCTTGCCGTTGGCGGTGAACGAGGTCCGGTCGGTCGCAAAGCTCAGGGCCGCATCGGCGGGATCATTGCCCGATGCCTTCACCTTCAGCGTCAGGCGGCCATTGGCCCCGACATCGACCGGCAGCGGGTCGAGCCCGGCCTGGCCGAACAGGATGGACGGCACGGCGTTTTCGAGCGTTGCCTCAAGGCTCGTCGTGCCATTGCCGGTCAGCGCCAAGAGGTCGGACATGCGGTAGTCGAGATTGACGCGGCTGCCGTTCGAGACACCGGCAAGTGTCACCGTCAGCGCGTTGCCCTCGTCGCCGCCGAGCGTCAGCGCGCCGCGAAGCGCCGTATTGCCGTACCACCCGGCATTGCGCACCAGCCGGTCGAGCACCGGGTGATGCGGCAGGTGCTCGCGCAGCATGGTAAAGAAGCCGCCGGGATCGGCCGATTTGAAGGTGATTTCACCCGCGCCTTTGTAGTCGAGCAATGAGCCTTCCGCTCTGCCCGTCGCCGTCAGCTCGGCGCCTGCGATATCCTTGATCGACAGCCGGTCGACGGCAAGCGCGCCATCGGCGATCGTAAAGGTGGTCTCGACATTGTCGGCACTGACGCCGAAGGCGGTGAACTTGTCGGCCTTAAGCTGGGCGGCGATCTTGTGGTCGAGCACGTTGTCGCCGGCATCCTGGCCGGTCATGAGCCCGCTCAGCGCCTGCAGCGCGTCGAGATCGAGCGTATCGCCGTTTAGCGCCACCGACAGCGTCGGCGTCTGGCCGGAAATCGCCTGGCGCTCCAGCCGGCCCTTCAGCGTCGCCGGTCCGATGGCAATCTCGAGATTTTCGAAACGCTGCAATTCATGCGTCAGGCTGACATTGGCGGAAAAGCCCGCCTGCCGCAGTTGCCGGATGGCCGGATCGACCGCGCCGGCAAGCCAGGAGGCAAGCCCGGTCGGCTGGCTGGAAGCCACCACGATCTGGCCGTTGAACGAGGCCTCACCCTGAAGCAGGAGCTTGCCCTTGCCTTCCACCTGCGTGCGCCCCGGCAGCGTGCCGGTGGCGCTGTCGATCATCCAGCCGGTGCCGGCCGGCTCGAGCTCCAACTGCACGTCACGCAACGTCGTATCACCGGCGACGATCGCCGGCAGCTTGACGCTCGCCTTGCCCGGCACCTGCGGGATCGGCACCTGCCCGACGATATCGATCAGCGAATTCAGCCGTTGGCGCGCCGAAACAGCCGCATCGCGCGTCGTCTTGCCGGCAGTGCCCTGATTGCCGATACGGTTGACGTCGATCTGTTGCCCGTCGGCGGTCAGCAGGAATTCCGGTGCATTGCCGGTATCGAGCGTCGCCTCGCCGGTTATAACATAGGGATCGTCGGTCGGGCCGATCTCCATCCGGTATTCGGGAATGCGGATGCGTTCATTGGTGAGCTCGAAGCGGCCCTTGACGCGCGGCGGCTGCTCTTTTTTGTTGGCGGGCTTGGCGCTGTTGCGGATCTCGATCGCCGCCGAAAGCTGGCCCTGATAATTCGGCTTGCTGTCGACGAGCTTCAGCTCGCCGTCGAGATCGACGCTGACAGGGTGCTTGTCCGGCGAAAGCCTCGTGCGCATGCGCAGCACGCCCTTGTCGTCCGGCTGGCTGCTCGAGATCGAGAAGCCGCCGTGCTCGCCGTCAAGCGCAGCGTCGCCCTCGATGCGCCAGGGGCCGGCCAGCGACTTTGCCGACATTTCCGCATTGAGGCCGGTGATGCGACGCGAGCGGCCCGACTGGTCGTCGATGAATTCGACCTCGCCGCCGCTGACATGCACGTTTTCGAGAACGACGGTCCTTGCCGGTATTTCCGCGCGGCTGCCGCGCATCCAGTCGAGCGTGCCGTCCTTGAGCAGTCTCAAGCGTACCTTCGGATTGACGATGCGCATGTCGAAGATCAGCGCTTCGCCGGACAGGAAAGGTGCGAGCTCCGCATCCATGGAAAACTGCTCGACCTTGACGATCGGCGTGCCGTCCGCTTCCTGGCCGACGCGCACATCATGCAGCGTCACCGATGGAAACGGCAGCAGGCGCGCATCTACCGTGCCGTAGACGGTGACTTTCTTACCGATAATGCGGCTTGCCTGATCCTCGAAATTCTTGCGGAAATCCGTCCAGTCGATGAACAGCGGCGCAAGCAGCGCCACAAACAGCACTACGACGATCACTCCCCCCAGAAAGACGAGGAACCGGCCTACCAATGCAAAGCGTCTCCATTCGGGATTCTGTTGCCGACACTAGAGCATGATGCCGAAAAGTGTGAGCGGTTTTCGGACGACATCATGCTCTAACTCTTTATTTGAGAACAGGATTCAGATTTCAGGTTGAGCTGGCCCAACATCATTCTGTTCTAGCGCTATTCATGCCGGGGGCAAGGCCCAAGTTCATGAGAATATTCCGTTTTCAGCCATGGTGGAAAATCTTGCCGGGATTGAAGATATCGTCTGGATCGAGCGCCTGTTTCACCTGTCGCATCAGATCCACCGCGCCGCCGAGCTCCTGTTCCAGAAACGCCATCTTGCCTTGCCCGATCCCGTGTTCGCCGGTGCATGTCCCGTCCAGGTCGAGCGCTCGCTGGTTGAGCCGCTGCACGAAGCTCTCAGCCCTGGCGATGTCTTCGGCACTTTTGTCGTCGAACAACAGCAGCACATGGAAGTTCCCGTCGCCGGCATGGCCGACAATCGGCCCCAACAGCCCGTGCTCCTCGATATCCGCCTGCGTTTCGGAAACACAATCGGCGAGCCTCGATATCGGAACACAAACATCGGTCGAAAGTGCGGCAAGCCCAGGCGCCAGCGCCCTTGCGGCCCAATAGGCGTCGTGGCGCGCCTTCCAGAGCTTCGTCCGTTCCTCGGCATTGGCCGTCCACAGGAATTCGCCGCCGCCGCATTCCGCCGCGATCTCGGCAAAGGCTGCCGATTGCAACGGCACCGTCTCGTCGGTGCCGTGAAATTCGAGGAACAGTGTCGGGCTTTCGGCATAGGAGAGCTTGGAATAGGCGTTGCAGGCCCGCATCTGTACCGTGTCGAGCAGCTCGATGCGCGCCACCGGAATGCCCATCTGGATCGTCATGATGACGGCATCACAAGCGGCCTTGATGCTCGGAAAGGCACAGGCCCCTCCGGCGATCTTCTGCGGAATCGCCTGCAAGCGCAGCGTTACCGAGGTCAGGATGCCGAGCGTGCCCTCGGCGCCGACGAAAAGCCGCGTCAGGTCGTAGCCCGCCGAGGATTTGCGGGCGCGCCGGGCCGTGCGGATCTCCTCGCCATTGGCGGTGACCGCGGTGACGGCAAGCACATTGTCCTTCATCGTTCCGTAGCGCACGGCATTGGTGCCGGAGGCCCGCGTCGAGGCCATGCCGCCGATCGAGGCGTTGGCGCCGGGATCGATCGGGAAGAACAGGCCGGTATCGCGCAGGTGGATGTTCAGCGCCTCGCGTGTCACACCCGGCTCGACGGTACAGTCGAGATCTTCCGGATTGACCTCGAGCACCCGGTTCATGCGGCTGAAATCGATCGAAATACCGCCATTGGCGGCATTGACCTGGCCCTCCAGCGAGGTGCCGACACCGAAGCCGATCACCGGCACCTTGTGAGTCGCACACGCCCTGACCGCCACCTTCACGTCCTCGGCGCTCTCGGCGAAGAGCACACCGTCCGGCAGCTGCGGCGGGATGTAAGTGGTCGTATGGGCATGTTGTTCGCGGAAGGACTGGCCGGTCTGAAAACGCTCACCGAAGCTCTGCTTGAGAATACCAAGCACCGCGGCAATTCCGGCCTCGTTGCGTGTGCCCGCCTTCGCGTCCTTCAGCGCCATCCCTTTGATCTCCCTGCCATTCCGCAGAAACCATATCGTGTTCCGCAGGTCAGGCTGGGTATGCGGCAAGTCTAAGCGGCTGTCCAGTTAAGATTGGCAGAAGATTTCATTCCTACTTTGTTATAGGCCGGTTGTTATAGCCAGGTCCGCAGTCCCCGCACCTCAGACAATCGGCGGATTGAGCCGCCCAAAACCCGCCTGCCTGCGATAGGGAAAATAGGGATAGGGCGCCGTGACAGTGCTTATGGCGTCGAGCCTTTCGATCTGCTCCCTCGACAGGCTCCAGCCGACCGCGTCGAGGTTCTGCCGGAGCTGTTCCTCGTTGCGGGCGCCAATGATGACGCTCGATACCGTCGGCCGGTTAAGCAGCCAGTTGATGGCGATCTGCGGCACCGTCCGGCCGGTTTCTAATGCGATCGCGTCCAGCACCTCGACGATGTCGAATAGCTTCTCGTCGTCGACAGGCGGGCCGTATTGCGCCGTCTCGTGCAGCCGGCTTGCCTTGGGCAGCGGCTGGCCGCGGCGGATCTTGCCGGTCAACCGTCCCCAGGCAAGCGGGCTCCAGACGAGGGCTCCCACACCCTGGTCGGCGCCAAGCGGCATCAGCTCCCATTCGTAATCGCGCCCTGCCAGCGAATAATAGACCTGATGGGCGACATAACGCGGATAGCCGTGGCGCTCGGCGGCGGCGAGCGACTTCATCAGTTCCCAGCCGGCAAAATTGGAAACGCCGACATAGCGGATCTTGCCTGCGGCGACGAGCCCGTCGAGCGTCGACAGCACCTCCTCGACCGGCGTCGAGGCATCGAAGGCGTGAAGCTGCAAGAGGTCGATATAGTCGGTCCCGAGCCGGCGCAGCGCATCCTCGGTCGCGCGGATCAGCCGCGCCCGCGACGTTCCCCAGTCCTGCGGCCCCTCGCCCATCGGCAGTGCCGTCTTCGTCGAAATCAGCACAGCGTCGCGCCGGCCGCGGATCGCCTGGCCGAGCACCTCTTCGGAGGCGCCGGCCGAATAGACGTCGGCTGTGTCGAAGAGATTGACACCCGCTTCAAGGCAGATGTCGACGAGCCGCCGCGCCTCTTCCGCATCGGTATTGCCCCAAGCGCCGAACAGGGGACCACTGCCGCCGAATGTGCCCGCGCCGAAGCTCAAGACCGGCACTCTGAGGCCGGAGGCGCCAAGATTTCTGTAGTCCATGGATCTGTCTCCTGTATTTCCTATGAGATAGACCTTGGTCTCTCGATGATATAGATTGCCTAAAAGCAAATCATTTGTGACTTAAATTCATCATGAGTCGTCAGGACATCAATCGCTCCGGCGAAATGGAAGTCTTCGTCAGCGTCGTCGAACGTGGCGGTTTTTCCGCCGCCGCTACCGCCCGGCGCATGACGCCGTCGGCTGTGAGCAAGCTCGTCGCCCGACTGGAGACACGCCTCGGCGCCCGCCTCGTCAACCGTTCGACCCGCAGGCTGCAACTGACGCCGGAAGGCTGCGCCTTCTACGAGCGCAGCATCGCCATCCTTGCCGATATCGCCGAAGCCGAACGTCAGGCCTCGACAGGCGAACAGGCCTCGGGCCGCATCCGCATCAACACCAGCGGCTCCTTCGGCAACCATGTGCTGGCGCCGCTCGTGCCTGCCTTCATGGCGCTTCATCCGGCCGTGACGCTGGATATTTCCCATACCGACAGGATAGTCGACTTGATGGAAGAACGCGCCGATGTCGCGATCCGCGCCGGCCCGTTGAAGAATTCCAGCCTGATCGCCCGCAAGCTTGGCGCCACCAGCAAGATCGTCGTCGCATCGCCGGATTATCTATCGCGCCACGGCGAACCGCGCTCGGCTGCCGATCTCCGCCGCCATTGCCGCATCGGCTTTTCCTACGCCCGCGCCGTAGAGGGCTGGCCGCTGCGCGAGGACGGCGAAACGCTGATGATCCCGATCACCCCCGGCGTGCAGGTGGGAGACGGCGAAGCCATGCGCCACCTCGCTTTATCAGGCGCCGGCCTTGCCCGCCTTGCCGCCTTCACCGTGCGCGCCGATATCGATGCCGGGCGCCTGGTGCCGGTGCTCGAAGAGGCCAATCCCGGCGATCTCGAGGAGTTCTACGCCCTCTATATGGGCCAGGGCGGGCTATTGCCGGCGCGTGTACGCGCCCTGCTTGATTTTCTCGCCGGCCATGTGCGTTTGTGACGGTACCCCGCCCAAAACCGCGCAGCGGCTCAAGAGGGAGACATACATAAAAACAATGACTTAGCGCGGCAACATGAATCAAATTCGCATCTTAAGGCGCCGAGTAGCCAAATTTCGCAATTGACCGCTCGTCTTCCACCCGCCTATACCGGACCCGCGCCAGCCGGCTCTCGTAGCCGGCCTTTTTTCGTCATGCCGGAGCCCCTCCCATATTCAGCCTCAGGGCTTGGCGCCGGCCAGGAAAGACACGGGGATCATGTCACTCAGCGACGCAAGCCGCCTGCTGCGGGATGCCGGCCTGCCGAAATGGGCGCTGCTGCTCGCGCTTTCCTCAGCTCTTGTCGTCTTCCTCGAGCTCTTCGCCCTGCCGGCCTCGCTGCTGATCGGACCGATGGTCGCGGCAATCGCACTGGCGCTGACCGTCGGCAAGGGAAAGCTTCGCGTGCCCTTCTGGCCGCTGCAGTTCGGCCAGGTCCTCGTCGGCCTGATGATGGCGCGCACCATCACCCCTGACATTCTCGGCACCATGGCGAAGGACGCGCCGCTCTTCCTGCTGTTCATCTTCTCGGTCATCGCCATCGCCACCGGCCTCGGCTGGCTGCTGACGCGCTGGCAGGTGCTGCCGGGAACGACGGCGGTATGGGGCTCCTCGCCGGGCGGCGCCTCCGCCATGGTCATCATGTCGGAAGCCTATGGCGCCGATGGCCGTCTCGTCGCCTTCATGCAGTATCTGCGCGTCGTCTTCGTCGCCGTCGGCGCCTCGGTGATCTCGCGCCTGTGGGTGGCAGCCGACGGCGCCGAGCCGCCGCCGCTTGTCCTCTTTCCCGAGATCGACTGGCCGGACTTTGCAGCGACGATGGCTTTTGCGGCCTTTTGTGCCTATGGCGTTTGGCGCCTGCGCCTCCAGGGCGGCACGATCATCGTCCCGCTCTTTCTCGGCGCCTTGCTGCAGGGCACGGGCCTCCTGAAGATCGAGCTGCCGATGTGGCTGCTCGCCATCGCCTATGCGCTCGTCGGTTGGAGCATCGGCCTGCGTTTCACCCGCTCGATCCTCAAGCACGTGGCGCGCGCCCTGCCGAGGGTATCGGCCTGCATCGTGCTGCTGATGGCGCTCTGCGGCTGCATGGCGGTGGCGCTTCACGTCTTCGCCGGCATAGACCCGCTGACCGCCTATCTCGCCACCAGCCCCGGCGGCGCCGATTCCGTCGCTATCATCGCCGCCTCCAGCGATGTCGACGTGCCCTTCGTCATGGCGATGCAGACCGGTCGCTTCCTGGTGATCCTGATGATCGGCCCGATGCTCGCCCGTTTCATCGCGCGCCGCTCCGGCCTTGCGGAAAATCCCGCTTGATGCATATCGCACCAAAAGCGCGCAGCGGTTTTGGGATAACGACATGCATAAATCAAAGACTTAAAGCGCGTCGCATGAATCCGGATTGACGCGACGCGCTTTAGAGCGCGGCGCGGAGTTATGCGCGAGCGCTGCCCACTGGCCGGGCGTCATGCCGTATGCCTTCTTGAAATGGCGATTGAGATGGCTCTGATCGGCAAAGCCGGTCGCCGCCGCCACATCGGAAATCCCTTCGCCCGCGCCGATCATCGCCCGCGCCCGCTGCAGCCGCCGCATCAAAAGGTAGCGATGCGGGCTGGTGGCGAAGACCGCCCGGAAATGCCGCGACAGCGCGAAACGGTCGAGCCCCGTCACCGCTTCCAGCTCTAGGGAATGCACTGCCCGGGTCGCATGCGCCTCAAGATAATCTCGCGCCGCCTGCGCCTGCCGCCAGGCGACATCGCCGAGCGGCCGGCGCGGCATGCGCGCATGCCGTGACAGCTCGCCGGTCACCCGCGATACGAAATCGTCGACGAAAAGCTCGTCCAGTTCGCGGTCGAGTTCGCCGAGTGCTGCCAGCAGCACGCCCGCCAGCGCGGGATCGCCGATAACGGGTTCATCGACAAAAGGCAGGCCGACGCCATCGGCTTCCAGGCATTCAAGAAGCAGCGACGGCTCCAGATAGAGCATGCGGTACTGCAGCCCGTCCTCGGTCCCCGCCCCGCCGTCATGCTCCTCATCGGGATGCAGCACGATCACCTGTCCCGGCATGCTGAAGCGCCGCTCGCCGCGATAACGAAAGGTCTGAACCCCCTTCAGGGTCACGCCGAGCGCATAGGTATCGTGTCGGTGCGGCTCGAAGGCATTGCCTGAGAACTGCGCCGCGATGCGCTCGATGCCGGGAAAGGCCGGCGCAGCCAGGATGGCGTTGCCGGATGGTCCCGCGCACAAACGTTCAAGACCTTCGAAGACCTGCGGATGTAAATCCTGGTTCAACGCGCCCGATACTCCATAACCCGTAGTTAGGTGAAAGACCGTCCGATGTTTGATACCAAAATTGCCGTCGTCCTGCGAAACAATCTTGCCGGCTGGCAGAAGCTGAACGTCACCGCCTTCCTGATGACAGGCATCGCCGGCCGGCATCCGGAGATCATCGGCGAAGACTATAGGGACCGCGCTGGCAATCTCTACAATCCGCTATCGATCCAGCCGATCATCGTGCTCTCTGCCGACGAGGCGACGATGTCAGCCGTTCACCGCCGCGCGCTGGAGCGCGATATTGCCAGCTCGCTGTTCATCGAGGAGATGTTTGCGACCGGCCACGACGCAGCCAATCGCGCCGTCTTCGCCGAATTTGCTCCCGAAGACGCGAAGGTGGTCGGCATCGCGCTGYGCGCCGAAAAGAAGATCGTCGACAAGATCACCAAGGGTGCGACGATGCAGCATTAACAAAAACGGCCGGGCTAGGCCCGGCCGCTTCAAAGGTAGAAAATCCGCTTCAGCCCTGCGTGATCGGAGCGATCTGGATCTCGACGCGGCGGTTCTGCGCCCGGCCGGCCTCACTCGCATTGGAGGCGACCGGCTGGGACGGGCCGAAACCGACGGCGGAGACGCGGCGCTGGTCGATGCCCTGGCCGCCGAGATAATCGGCAACCGACAGCGCACGGCGCTGCGACAGGTCCTGATTGTGCTGCAGGCTGCCGGTCGAATCCGTATGGCCATTGACGTCGATCAGCGTGCGGTTGAACTTGCGCAGCACGATCGCCACCGAATTCAGCGTCGGATAGAAGCCCGGCTTCACCGCGTCCTGGTCGACGTCGAAGGTGATGTTCGAGGGCATGTTGAGGATGATGTTGTCGCCGTTGCGTGTCACCGAAATGCCGGTGCCTTCGAGCTGCGCGCGAAGCTCGGATTCCTGCTGGTCCATGTAATTGCCGATCGCGCCGCCGGCGAGAGCGCCGACGCCTGCGCCGATCAACGCCGCATTGCGCTTGCCGTGGCCGCCGCCGCCGACAGCCACGCCGACGAGAGCGCCGCCGAGGGCGCCAAGCGCGGCGCCGCCCGCCGTATTGGAAACCTTCTGTTCACCGGTATAGGGGTCGGTCGTCGTGCAGGCACTGAGATAGCTTGCGGCAATAGCGAGAAGTACGAATTTTTTGATCATGGACAGGACGGTCTCCGTTCGACTGATCCGAGCAAATGGCAAGGATTGCGGCAAGAAAATGAAGATGTTCCCCTGATAGGGGAATTTCAGGCGCCGAAACAGAAGCGATGTTGCGGGAATGCGCAGATATCACCAGTTTTAGCGAGTAGTGCGCCTGCGCGACGGTATGGCCGAACGATAGCCTCTGCGGCCAGCGCGACAATCAGCCCTCATGGTCATGAGGCCGAAAGGCCGTCTCGAACCACGAGGGCGGATGGCTGGGTGACCGCACTCTTAGAAATTCTGGAACAACTGCCTGACCGTATCGTAGGTCGCGTTGGCGATATTCAGCGATTGCAGGCCGAGCTGTTGCTGCGTCTGCAGCGCCCTGAGCTTGCTGGACTCTTCCTCCATGTCCGCATCGACAAGCCGTCCGATGCCGGCGGTGATGTTGTCGTGGAGTTTCGTGGCGAAGTCGTTTTGCAGGTTGATGCGCTTCTCCAACGCGCCGAAGGCTGAACCGACTGTCGTCAGCTGCGTCAGTGCCGCATCGACGACACTGATCATTTCGCTGACCTGTCCTTTCGTCGTGACGTCCGAGAGCGAAATCACCACCTGCCCCGTGGTCGTGCCGTTCTTGCTCTCCATCAGCACATAATTCTGCGAGGCGCCGAGCTCGGTGGCGAAATAGGCCGATGTCAGCACGCCGTATTCGCCCGAACCGGTGGCGCGATCGTCGATCAGGTAGCGCGCGTCCTTGGAGGAGGTGCTCCCGGTCGGCGTCGTGTCGATATGGTAGCTCAGCATGCCGACCGAGATCGTGCCGTCGGCATTGCGGATGAAGGAGGCCGGGATCTGGCGCGGCTGGGTCGGCGTCGCGTTGTTGTCGAGAACCACCCAGTTGTCGCTGTTGAAAGTCGCCGCCTCGGAGACGCTGCGCAACTGCTCCTGCAACTGCTTGATCTCTTCGTTGACCTTGTTCTTGTCGATGCCATCTTCGGTCGCGGCAACCAGCTTGGCCTTGATCTCCGAGACGACATCGATGACGTTCTGAACGCCGGTATAGGCCGTTCCCATCGTCGCCGCCGCCATACCGAGCGCATCCTGGATTGCTGAAATCGCCTTGTTGTCGGTTCGCGCAGTGGTCGCGACAGACCAGTAGACGGAATTGTCTCTGGCCTCCGCGACGCGCTTGCCGGTGGTGATGTGGTTTTGCGTGACCGCCATATTGCGGTTGATATCGCGCAGCACATGAAGCGCCGCATCCACCGAGACGCGCTGGTAAATACTCACGGAACTAAACTCCAAAAACACAACAGGACGCAAACTGCACAAGAAATGAACCGTCCGCGCGGACTCTCATGTCCGGGGTCGCTGGAATTCCAGCGCGTTGCGGCCTCCAAGAAACGAAGAAGACCAGTCGGTTACTGATAACAATCATTGCCGTTTATGCTTAACAAACGACTAAACTTCAGAAGTAATTTATCTTATTTCGCAAGGTTTCATACACCATGAGGAGCGCCGCCCGATTACAGCGCCCCGCGTCTTTTCAGACCCGCAAAGGACGGTGTAGCACCTTGAATTGCTGCAAAATTTATCCTTAAATCCATTCCGATTTAAGGGGTTGTGCGGCAGTCCGGCGGCCTTCGAAATCGGATGAACGCCTTATTCGGCGGCCTGCAGCTGCTCGTCGTCGGGCGCAGCGCGCGGCCGCGTGGCGACCGACATCTCTTCGTGCAGGCGCGCCTCCTCATGGGCGTGCGGCTTGGCGAAGCGGGCAAGCAGCAGATAGGCGACCGGCGTGATGAACAGCGTCACCAGCGTCGCGAAACCGAGACCGCCGACGATCACCCAGCCGAGCGCAACGCGCGCTTCGGCGCCCGCGCCATGGGCAAAGACCAGCGGCACGCCGCCGAGGATGGTGGCGATCATCGTCATCATCACAGGGCGAAGGCGTAGCGCGCAGGCCTTCTCGATCGAGGACCGCACATCCTCGCCCCGGTCGCGGAGCTGATTGGCGAATTCGACGATCAGGATGCCGTTCTTCGCCATGACGCCGACCAACAGCACCAGGCCGATCTGGCTGTAGATGTTGAGGCTGGAGCCGGTGATAACAAGCGCGAAGACGGCGCAGGCAAGACCGAGCGGCACCGTCGACATGATGATCAGCGAGGACAGCACGCTTTCGAACTGCGCAGCCAGCACCAGGAAGATGATGACGATGGCGAAGCCGAAGGTCAGCGCCATGCCGCTCGAATTCTCTTCGAGCGTCGCCGCCTCGGCAAGCGGCAGCAGGCGGGAGCCTGGTGGCAGCAGCGGCTCGGCAAGAGCCGTCACTTGGCTGACGGCATCGCCGAGCGACATGCCGTTCCTGAGTCCGGCGGTGATCGCGACGGAGGCGAGCTGCTGCTCGCGATTGAGCTGCGGCGCGACCGACCCTTCCTTCATCGTGGCAATGACCGACATCGGCACGATCTTTCCATCGCCGGTCTTCAGGAACACGTTCTCGAGGTCGGTCGGATCGTCGATCGGCCGCGTCGTCGAGGTCAGAAGCACGGGATAGGATTCGCCGTCGACGAAGACGTCGACCACCGAGCGCCCTTCGAGCAGCGATTGGATTGCCGTCGAAAGCCCGGTTATGTCGATGCCGAGATCCGAGGCGCGCTCGCGGTCGATTGTCACCGACACCTGCGCCTGGCTGGGCTCGTTAGTCAGGCGCGGCGTCTCGTATTGGCCAGTGGCCTCGAGCGCCTGCACCAGCTTGGCGGCCGCCGCCGTCAGCGCCTCGTGATCATTGCCGATCAGCGCCATCTGCACGCCGCTGCCTGCGCCGCGGATGCGCAGGCTGTTCGATGAGATAGCATTGCCGCGCAGAGCCGGCACCCTGGAGGCCGCTTGGTTGATATCGCCGACGATCTCCGCCTGCGTCCTCTGGCGCTCTCCCCAGGGGGCAAGCGTCAGCACCATGAAGCCGCTGTTCAGCGAACCGCCCTGGCCGGAAATCGAGAAGACGTTGCGAATGTCGCCGCTGTCGACCAGCGGCTGCAGATATTCCTCGACGAGCTGCATCTTGTCGCGGGTATATTCGAGGCTCGATCCCTGCGGCGTCGTCAGCCGCATCATCACCATCGACCGGTCCTCTTCGGGCGTCAGCTCACTCTTGACCGTCGAGAAGGCGACGAGTGCCGCACCGGCAAAGATCACCGAGAACAGGATGACCACGAAGGGCGCGTTGAGACAGCCGTGCAGAGCCCATTTGTAGAGATTGGCAAGCGCCCCGCCGAAGCGGCCGAGCACGCCGTGATCTTCGAGCATCGGCTTCGTCAGCATGCGCGAGGCAAGCATTGGACACAGCGTCAGCGCCACGATCGACGACAGCCCGACCGAGAAAGCGAGCACGAAGCCGAATTCGCGGAAGAGTCCACCGACCTGTCCCGGCAGGAAGGAGAGCGGAATGAACACCGCCGCCAACGTCGCCGTCGTGGCGATCACGGCGAAGAACACCTCACGCGTGCCGAGCACCGCGGCCGCGCGCGGTCCCATGCCTTCGGCGCGCCGGCGCACGATATTTTCGAGCACGACGATCGCATCGTCGACAACGAGGCCGGTCGCCAGCACGATCGCGAGCAGCGTCAGAATGTTGATCGAGAAGCCGACCATATAGATCGCCGCCAGCGTGCCGATCAGCGCCACCGGCATGCTGACCGCCGGAATCAGCGTCGCCCGCCAATCGCGCAGGAAGAGATAGATGACGGCGGTGACGATGACGGCGGCGAGCACCAGCGCCAGCACCACCTCGTGGATCGCGCCCTGGATGAAGACGGCGTCGTCGCTGGTGATGGCAATCGTCGTGCCCTCGGGCAGCGTCTTCGACAGTTGGTCGACAGCCGCCTTGATGCCGGTCGAGATGTTCAGCGTATTCGACTGCGCCTGGCGGATGATGCCGAGGCCGATGCCCGGCTTGCCGTTGGAGCGCAGCGCCGTTTCGCCGTCGCGCGGCCCGAGCATCACCGTCGCGACGTCGCCGAGCCGGACGCGGTCCTGTAGGATCACGTTGGAAAAATCCGCCGGCGTCTGCAGGTTGGCGGTGGCGCGCACCACGATATCCTGCGTATTGCTCTTCAGCGATCCGGCCGGCACGTCGAGTGCGGCATTGTCGAGCGCCTTCGTCAGGTCGCCGATGGTCAGCCCGCGGCTGGCGAGCGCGCCCTGGTCGACGTCGACGCGGAAGACCTTCTCCTGGTCGCCATACTCCTCGACGTCGGCAACGCCGTCGACGGAGGCGAGGCGATCGATCACCTCGTTTTCGACGAGCTGCGTCAGGTCGTCCATGTTGAGCTTGGTGGAGGTGACGGCAAGTCGCAAGATCGCCGAGGAATCCGAATCCGCCTTGACGATCTGCGGCGCGTCCGCTTCGTCGGGCAGGTTCTGGGTGATGCGGCCGATCGCGTCGCGCACGTCGTTGGCGGCGACCGCGAGATCGATCGCATCCGAGAATTCCAGAGTGACCCGGCTCTGGCCGAAGGAAGAGGTCGACGAAATCGACTTCAGGCCGCTGACGCGCGCGACCGCCCCCTCGATCACCTTGGTCAACTCCTGGTCGATCGTCTGCGGCGAAGCGCCGTCGAAGGTGGTGCGCACGGTGACGACGGGACGGTCAACATCCGGCAGTTCGCGCACCTCGACGCCGACATAGGCGGCAAGGCCGGCGACGACCATCAGCGTGTTGAACACCAGCGCCAGGATCGGCCGGCGAACGAAAAGTGCGGTGAAGCTCTGCTTGCCCGAGGCCCTGTCCTGATGAATCTCGGTCACGCTCATTGGGTGGCGACCTCCGCAGTCGCGGCGACATCGGCGCTCACACGCACAGCCCCGCCCTCACGCACACGCTGCAGGCCCTGCGTCACGATCTTGTCGCCGTCCTTGAGGTCAGCTTTGACGAGCACGAAATCCGGGTTGCGCTGCACGATGCTGACCCGCACCTTGCGCGACTTGTCGTCATTGACCTGCCAGACGAATGACCCTTGTGAATCCCACTGCACGGAGACCGGATCGACCGCCGGATATTTGTCGCCGGCAAATTTCATGCTGACGCTGAAGGACATGCCGGCGCGCAACTCATCCGAACTATTGTCGATCTTGGCGCGCAGGCGAAGTGTGCGACTTGCCGCGTCGATGCGGTTGTCGACGGCTTCGACCACGCCGGAAAAGACCTGTCCCGGCCGCGCCACCGACATCGCCTCGACCGGTTGACCGACCAACACAGTATTGGCGAAACGCTCCGGCACCCAATAATCGACGAGGATTTCCGAACGGTCGTCGAGCGTGACGATCGGGATGCTCGTCGTGACGTTGTCGCCGATATTAACCGGCACGATGCCGACGATACCGTCGATCGGCGCGGTGATGTTGCGCCGTGCGAGATTGAGCTCGGCGGCCTGCAGTTGCAGCCGCGCGCCCTGCTCGGCAATCTCGGAATCGAAGACGTCCATGCGCGACACGCTGGACTTGATATTGTGATAGAGATTGGACTTCTCGACGGCGGCTTTGACCGCCACGTCAGCCTGGCCGCGGGCGATCACCTGCTCCTCGCTGTCGAGCTTGGCGAGCACCTGCCCGGCCTTCACCCTGTCACCAGACTTGATGAGGATTTCGCGGATCGTGCCCGATGCCTGCGGCGTGACCGCCACCGAGCGGATCGCGTCCCCCGTGCCGATGGCGTTCAGCCGGTCGTTGACGACGCCCTGGACGACAGCCTGCGTCGCGACGAGAATGGCGCTGTTGCGCCCGCCGCCGTTGCGGCGGTTTTGTCCCTGCCCTTGTCCGTCGCCGCGCTGCTGCCCTTGCGCCCGGGCGGGAGCATCGGCATCCGCAGTCTCCTCAGCCTTCGGCGCGATCTTGGAAACGATGCTGTCTGGAATACCTGCATCGCGCATCGTATCGCCGGCGCCGGGCACAAAGAAAACCCACGCGGCAAAGCCGGCAACAATGACGATGAGCGACAGTATAAACTGCTTCCAAAAGGCCATTCACGTCTCCAGAGGGACTCGAGGTTGGACCAGGGTCGGTCGAAAGAGGCGCTGCGGGATCAAGATTCCCGTCTGATGCGACAATATCGCGCGTTTACAGCTCACCGGCAAGCATAAGCAGCCGGCATTACCGATTTGTAATATCAGCAAAGAATGGAAATAACCCGACCGCTCACTTTTGCTTGAACGAACACTCGCCGCTGTCTTTGACACCGCCGATTGTCGGGCGAAATATTGCACAAAATCT
Organism: Rhizobium sp. P1_E1; assembly: GCF_056406015.1. Classification (NCBI taxonomy): domain Bacteria; kingdom Pseudomonadati; phylum Pseudomonadota; class Alphaproteobacteria; order Hyphomicrobiales; family Rhizobiaceae; genus Rhizobium; species Rhizobium sp. P1_E1. Next base: position 88,444 of record NZ_JBFUAY010000023.1, read on the forward strand.
CTGACGATGCGGGTTGGATGTCTATCGGCGCATCGACCATCGCACGCCCATGACGGCCGCAATCCCCAGTATCGGCCACATCGCCCAGAACTGCCCCGTCCAGGTGAAGAGGTTGATGCCGGCAATGCCGAGCGCCACGATCGCCAGCGAGGTGATCTTGCGGTTGAACAGCGTCTGGTCGCGGTTCCAGGCGAGCGCCGCGACGACGGCCAGCGCCAGCACAGGAAAGCGCGCCCAGAAAACGCCCTGCCATGACAGCAGATTGATGCAGATCAGGACAGCGGCGATGACGGCGAGCACGCCGTAGAGCCTACGTTCGCGCGGTGCCGGCCTTGCCTCGGAGATTGCCGCCGCCATAACCGCCGGCTGCGGCTGCGGACGCGCGGGGCCGGATCGTTCGGCAGGCGGCGTCTCGTCCCTGGCATCGCCGATCTTCACCGCGTAGCTCGGCACGCCTTCATCGACATTCTTCACCATCAACGGTCCGAGAAACTCGAAACCAACAGCCACCTTGTTGCGCACCTGATCGTAGACTGTGCTTGAAATGACGATGCCGCCGGCCGCAGCCGAAGCCTGCAGCCGCGCCGCAATATTGACGCCGTCACCATAGATGTCTTCGCCTTCGACGATCACGTCGCCGAGATTGATGCCGATGCGAAAGAGCATGCGCCCGTCGGCCGGACGGCGGGCGTTGAAGCCCGCGAGTTCGTTCTGGGTGTCGACGGCCGCGCGCACCGCTTCGACCACGCTCGGGAAATCGGCGATCAGCCCATCGCCCCAGGTATTGATGACGCGGCCGCCATGGCTTTCGATGAGGCGCCCCATCGCTTCTCGGCAGCGCTTCAGGCTCGCAAGCGTCCCCTCCTCGTCAGCCCCCATCAGCCGCGTATAGTCCTGCACGTCAGCACAGAAGATCGTCGTCAGCTTGCGCCGCGTTTCACTCATGGTCTCTCGTCTCCGCGCCATCCGCCCCGGGAAAGATCGCTGCAAAGGCTGAAACTGGTCGAGATCAAGTGGGCGATTGCAACGGCGGTAAACTACTAAGGCTTTGTGTTTGTTGCCACCGATAATTGTTCACGTTATCGCCCGTCAGCACAACGGGTGATTATTGAACGATCTTGCGCGGGCTCGCCGTGTGTTCTCTCGCCACCGCGCTGGAACTGTCGATTTCCTGAAGCAATACGTCATAGCCCCAGAGATCGGCGAGATGCTGCAGGACGAGCTTCGTGTCATTTTCCTGAAGATAGCAGCCATTCATCATGATGTGTTGCAGCAACAGCCGGCGGTCGCCGGCGAGATCGACATCGACGATATCGATTGCCGGATCTGTCCAGCCGATATCATATTCGCGGGAGAGCTGGCGGCGGATGCGCAAGTATCCACGCTCATTATGGATCGCCGAAACCAGCACTCCCTCGGTCTGTTCAGGATCGTCGTAGAGATGGAACAGCCGCAACTGCCGGATCAGGTTCGGGCTCAGAAACTGGCTGATAAAGCTCTCGTCCCGGTAATTGGCCCAGATGTCGCGCAGGACCGCCATCGCATCGCCTCGTCCAGCGATATCGGAAAACCATGTGCGGTCCTCTTCCGTCGGCTTCGTGACGATCCGCTCGATATCCTGCATCATCGCAAAACCAAGCGCATAGGGGTTGAAGCCCGAGAACCGCCGGTCGTCGTAGCTCGGCTGGAACACGACGTTGGCGTGCGACTTCAGGAATTCGAGGAAGTTTCCGTCGCTGATCTGCCCCCGCTCGTGAAGCCGGTTCATGATCTGGTAGTGGACGAAAGTGGCGGTTCCCTCGTTCATCACCTTGGTCTGCCGCTGGGGATGGAAATATTGCGCGACGTGGCGGACGATGCGGAGGATCTCGCGCTGCCACGGCTGCAGCCGCGGCGCCGATTTTTCAAGGAAGTAAAGGATGTTGTCCTGCGGAAGACCGAGGGCGGCGCGGCGCTTTTCCAGGCCGATGTCACCCGCCTTCCGGGCCTTGCCGACCGGAACCGTGCGCCATAGGTCGTTGAACATCTGCTCCTCGTGGGCGCGGCGCTCCTGCTGCCGCTTCTCCTCCTGGCGAAGATCGATGGTGGTCTTGCCCGCGTATCGATGTACGCCGTGCGACATCAGCGCATGGGCTGCGTCGAGCGTACGCTCGACCGCCGTCTCGCCGTAACGCTCCTCACAGCGGGTGATATAACCCTTGGCGAAATCGAGGTAATCGAGGATACCCTCCGCATCGGTCCAGAGCTTGAAGAGATAGTTGTTCTTGAAGAAGTGGTTGTGGCCGAAGGCCGCATGCGCGGTGACGAGCGTCTGCATCGTCGCCGTGTTCTCTTCCATCAGGTAGGAGATGCATGGAGAGCTGTTGATGACGATCTCATAGGCAAGGTCGCGCATCCCGCGGCGGTAGAAGGTTTCGTGATGCGCGAAGTGCTTGCCGAAAGACCAATGGCGGTAAAAGAGCGGCATGCCGGTGGAGGAATAGGCATCGAGCATCTGCTCCGAGGTGATGACTTCGATCTGGTTCGGATAGACATCGAGGCCGAGTTCGTTAAGCGCGATCTCCTCGCAGGCGTCGTGGATGCGCTGGAGCGTTGCGAAATCCCAGTCGGCTCCCTGGAACAAAAGCCGCTCTCTTGGTCTCATCGTCGTGGTCATGGCGTCACCCTCGACTGTGCGTCACGTTTCTGGAAGAGATCGTGGAAAACAGGGAATATTTCGCTCCGCCGGCAGACCTTGCGCATCGAAAGCGATAGCTCGGAACGGATCCCGTCATAGAGCATCCAAAGCGGTGAACGGGATATTGAGGAGTCGCCGCCCTCTTCGCCGACCTCGATATAGGCGAAATACTGGCACAGCGGCAAAATCTCGCGCAGCAGTTGCCCGGTCAGGTTTCCGTCCGAATGGGCGTTGTCACCGTCCGAAGCCTGGGCGCCGTAGATATTCCACTCTGCCGGATCGAAACGCGCCGCGATGATCCCGCGCATTGCCGCAAGGGCGCTGGATACCAGCGTCCCGCCCGTCGCCGGACCATAGAAGAAGGTTTCCTCGTCGACCTCCTCGGCCTTGTCGGTATGACGGATGAAGACGATCTCCACTTTCTTGTATCGCTTCGACAGGAAAAGGTAGAGCAGCAGGTAGAACCGCTTCGCAAGGTCCTTCATGTGTTCCGACATGGAGCCTGAGACGTCCATCAGGCAGAACATCACGGCCTTCGCCACAGGCTTCGGCTCGTTTTCGAAGCGGCGATACCGCACGTCGAGCGGATCGATATAGGGAATGCGCCGGCTTTTTTCCGTCAGGGATTTGAGTTTTGCCTCAAGCGTCAGGCGGCTTTCGTCGTCCTCGCATTCCTCGATCTGTCGCTGCAGGGCTTCGATCTCTTCGCGACGCGGACGGTGAAGCGCGACGCGGCGCATCATCGCGAGCCTCGTCGTGCGACCGACGGCGATGTTGGACGGCGATCCCGATACGGAATAGCCGGCCCGCGACGGAGTTTCCTCCTCGGTTTCGGTCAGACGCCGCTTGGCAAGGTCGGGCAGTTCCAGGTCATCCAGAAACACATCGAGGAATTCCTCGCGCGTCAGCACGAAACGGAAGCCGTCCTCGCCATCGCCTTCGCCTGCATCTTTTGGTTTTCCACCCTTCCTACCCGGCGGCCGTGGAATGATATCGCCTTCGACGAATGCCCTGTTTCCCGGCAGGATGTGATCGGCGACGCCGCCGTCGCCCCTTCGAAGGCTCGGTTCGGCCATTCCATCGATCGGCAGGCTGATCTCACCGCCGTCGAGCACATCGCGAATGTTCCGGTTTTGCAGAGAACGCTTTACCGCCTGCTGCACGGCGCCTTTCATGCGCCGAAGAAACCGTTGCCGATTTTCCAGACTTTTACCGCGCGGATTTAGCCGACGGTCGACAATGTGCATATTGGCTCCACATTAACTTGCCTGTTTGACGCGCATGTACCATTCGACGAGGCGCCGAACCTGCCTCTCCGTGTAGCCCCGCGCAGCCATGCGCGAGACGAACTCGCTGTGTTTCTTTTCTGTTTCCGAATCCTTCTTCGAACCGAAGGAAATGACCGGCAAAAGATCCTCGACCTGCGAGAACATTCGCTTCTCGATGACTTCCCGGATCTTCTCGTAGCTCGTCCATGACGGATTCTTTCCGCCGTTGGCTGCCCGCGATCTCAAGCAGAACTTGACGATTTCGTTGCGGAAATCCTTCGGATTGGCGATTCCCGCCGGCTTTTCGATTTTCGTCAGTTCCTGGTTGAGGAGCTCGCGATCGAGAAGCTGGCCGGTATCGGGATCCTTGAAGTCCACGTCTTCGATCCAGGCATCGGCATAATCCACGTAGCGGTCGAACAGATTCTGCCCGTAATCCGCATAGGACTCAAGATAGGCCTTCTGAATCTCATTGCCAATGAACTCTGCGTAACGTGGTGCAAGATCGGCCTTGATGAACTCCAGATAGCGCTTCTCGACATCGTCGGAAAACTGCTCGCGGCGGATCGACTGCTCCAGCACATACATCAGATGAACCGGATCGGCGCCAATATCCGTGGTGTCGTGATTGAAGGTGGAGGCGAGCACCTTGAAGGCGAAGCGGGTCGATATGCCGTCCATGCCTTCGTCGATGCCGGCGGCATCCCGATATTCCTGGACACTGCGGGCGCGCGGATCCGTCTCCTTCAGGCTCTCGCCGTCATAGGTACGCATCTTCGAGAAGTACGTCGAATTCTCATGTTTACGCAGACGCGAAAGCACGGAGAAGCGGGCCAGCATTTCGAGCGTCGCGGGGGCGCATGGCGCATCGGCCAGTTCCGATCCCTCGATCAGCTTTTCGTAGATCTTCTGCTCTTCCGTGACGCGCAGGCAATAGGGCACCTTGATCACGCAAATACGGTCGATGAAGGCCTCGTTGTTCTTGTTGGCCTTGAAGGTTTGCCATTCCGCTTCGTTCGAATGCGCAAGGACGATGCCGGAGAAGGGTATGGCGCCGATATTCTCGGAGCCGATATAGTTCCCCTCCTGCGTCGCCGTCAGCAGCGGATGCAGCATCTTGATCGGCGCCTTGAACATCTCGACGAATTCGAGCACGCCCTGATTGGCGCGGTTGAGGCCGCCCGAATAGCTGTAGGCATCGGGATCGTTCTGGGAATAGGTCTCCAGCTTGCGGATATCGACCTTGCCGACCAGTGACGAGATATCCTGATTGTTCTCGTCTCCAGGCTCGGTCTTGGCGATAGCGATCTGGCGCAGCCGCGAAGGCTGTACCCTGACGACACGGAAGCGGGAAATATCACCCCCAAAATCATCGAGCCGCTTCAGGCACCACGGGCTCATCAGTCCGCTCAGGCGTCGCAGCGGAATGCCGTATTGCTCCTGCAGGAGCGATCCCATCGTGTCCGGGTCGAACAGGTTGAGCGGACTTTCGAAAACGGGGCTGATCTCGTCACCCGCCTTCAGCACGTAGATCGGATGAAGCTCCATCAGCAGCTTCAGCCGCTCGGCCAGCGATGACTTGCCGCCGCCGACCGGGCCGAGCAGATAAAGGATCTGCTTGCGCTCCTCGAGCCCCTGCGCCGCGTGCCGGAAGAAGGAAACGATGCGTTCGATTGTCTCTTCCATGCCGTGGAAGCCGACAAAGGCCGGATAGATCCGGATGGTCCGGTTCATGAATATCCGACCGAGGCGCGTGTCCCTGGCGGTGTCGACCATCTGCGGTTCGCCTATCGCGGCGAGCAGGCGCTCGGTCGCATTGGCATAGGCAAGCGGTTCCTTTTTGCAAAGGTCGAGATACTCCGCGATCGACATATCGGTTTCGCGACGCGCATCATAGGTGCGGGTGAACGCATCAAATACGGATTCACTCAGCATGGGCCCTCCATTCAAGGTTAATGCCACAGGCTCTAGGTCGTCATACCAAGGAGATGGACACGACATTCCTAAGAATCAATAGTTTCGCAGGTATATTCCACGCTCACCGGCTGTTTCTGGCAATGCACAAAAACGTGCATGCACCGGTTATTTTTTTACTCTACGAAACTGTTCCTTATTGTAGTGGAGAAGGGTGCCATCGCGGTATCAGCACATTTCGCGACGTGACAGAAAGATGAAAAAGGTGTGCAATGTCGCCCGTGATTCGAGCACTGGAGAAATCGACGGTTGGCAGCCAATCTGCGCAAAGTCGATGCAGGACAGCGTGTGCCGATCCGCTTCAGACATGATGGAAACGGACGCATCGCGACTATGCGCCCATCATCGTGATCATACGCTAACCGCGCGACTCAGCCGTTGAATGCCTTCTCCAGCGCGGCGACATCGATCTTGACCATGCCGAGCATCACTTCGGTTACGCGCCTGGCCCGCTCGCGGTTGCTGTCGGCGATCATTTCGGACAGCATGCGCGGCACGATCTGCCAGGAAAGACCCCAGCGGTCCTTCAGCCATCCGCAGGCCTCCGGCGTGCCGCCATTGGCGAGAAATGCCTCCCATATCCGATCGATCTCGGCCTGGCTTTCCACAAGAATCGCGATCGAGAAGGAATGATTGAAGCTATCGAGCGGGCCGGCCTTCATCGCCAGGAAGGCCTGGTCGGCGAGCGTGAACTCGATCAGTTCGACACTGCCGGGAGGCCCGCTCGGCGTTTCCGCCGGCAAAATGGTGGTGCGGCCGATCCTGGAATCCGGGATAACAGACACATAGAATTCGACGGCTTCGCGTGCTTCCTCGGCGAACCAGAGATTTGAAACGACCTTCGGCATGAAACGACCTCCTTGTTGACGGTATCGATCCGGACTGCTGTCCGATGACCTAAGGACGCCCCACCGGCGCCGGTTCCGACAGGCCGCGAACCGTTTTTTGGCCCCGCTCGCCCGCGTGACCACCATGGCCGCGCTCTGCGGCGGCATTGCTGCCCGCAACCTACCGCCCGGAATAGCGGCGGCTCGGGAATGAAAGCAGAACATCTTTTCTGGTCTTTCCTTCCCGAATCACTACATTACGCGCCATGAGCAATAG
>NZ_JBFUAY010000024.1:0-58730 GCF_056406015.1 Rhizobium sp. P1_E1
TGTCACAGGAATGAGGGAGCGTGAGGTAGTTGCCTTGAACAGCTATCCACGACTTGGATACGCGCCCTTCTCCCAAAACAAAAAAGCCGGCGCCCCGAGGGGCGACCGGCTTTCCTCCCAAATATAACTCTTGTCAGAACGCGAAGGCCTTCGACGTTAGCGGCGCCGAGGTGGCGTCGGGGCCAAAATCAGCCTCGCCTGATATCTGCAGCAACTCCTGCAGCCGCTGGCGGGCCCGGTTGACGCGGCTCTTGATGGTGCCCACGGCACAGCCACAGATTTCGGCCGCCTCCTCGTAGGAAAAACCCGAGGCGCCGACGAGGATGATCGCCTCGCGTTGATCCGGCGGCAGCTGGTCGAGCGCCTTCTTGAAGTCCTGCAGATCGAGAGCGCCATATTGCGAGGGGTGCATCGCCATCGATTCAGTGAACAGCCCGTCGCTGTCCTGCACTTCGCGGCCGCTCTTGCGCATCTGGCTGTAGAGTTCGTTGCGCAGGATCGTAAAGAGCCAGGCCTTCATATTGGTGCCCATCTCGAAATGATCCTGTTTGGCCCAGGCTTTCATGATGGTGTCCTGGACGAGATCGTCGGCACGGTCGTGCCGCCCGATGAGCGAGATTGCGAAAGCGCGAAGACTTGGGAGTGCCGCCAGCAATTCCCGCTTGAAGCTGGGTTGCGATTTATCTTCCATGCGGGCGATCCTATTCGGCCATCTTGGCAGAAGCCATCATTTCAGCATGGTCGAGCTTTTCGAGAAGGTCGAGAAAACGATCGGGGATCGCCTCATCCTGTGCGGCCGCATAAAGCGACCTCAGCCTGACGCCGATCTGATTGTTCGGGTCCAAGATGTCGCTTGCCCGCAGCTCCAGCTTTCGCTGATCGGCTGCTTCTTTCTTGCGTGTAGTCATCAATTCGTCTTCTCGCCGGTTGTCTGTTCGCGGGGCGTGGATGGGATCAATCACAATTTCAACCATCGACATCGAACGTTCGATTGTCGATGTCGCTGGTATTTGCCGCTGCATGGGTCAAAACGCTACGCCCTTTCTTCGTCGGCTGGAATAATGCGGCGCGACGAAAAAAGTTCCTGCGATTCCGGAACTTTTTTACCAAGGCGGCGTTAACCGCTCATTGAAGCCAATGCCGGCCTGTATGCAGGAGCCATGAATGACACTTTCTACTCGGATTGCGCCGCACCTTCCTTATCTGCGCCGCTATTCCCGCGCCCTTACCGGCACTCAGACTTCGGGCGACGCTTACGTCGCCGCCGTTCTCGAAGCCATCATCGCCGATCTGTCGATTTTCCCGGATACGGCGAATGACCGGGTCGCACTCTACAAACTGTTCACGCAACTGTTTGGTTCCACCGCAGTCCAGATTCCAGAGCCGACCTCGCCCTATGCCTGGGAGCAACGTGCCACGCTGAACCTTGCCAAGGTTTCGCCGCGCGCCCGTCAGGCCTTCCTGCTCGCCTCCGTAGAGAATTTCCGCGTCGCTGAAATCGCCGAAATCCTGGAAACCGAAGAACAGGATGTCATGCATCTGCTCGACGTGGCGTCGCAGGAGATTTCCCGTCAGGTCGCAACCGATATCATGATCATCGAGGACGAACCGCTGATCGCCATGGATATCGAGCAGATGGTCGAGAGCCTCGGCCATCGCGTCACCGGCATTGCCCGTACGCATGCCGAGGCCGTGGCGCTCTACAACAAGACCAAGCCGAGCATGGTGCTGGCCGACATCCAGCTTGCCGACGGCAGCTCCGGTATCGACGCAGTCAACGACATCCTCAAGACGTCGAGCGTGCCGGTGATCTTCATCACCGCTTTCCCGGAACGGCTTCTGACCGGCGAGCGCCCGGAACCGACTTTCCTTGTCACCAAGCCGTTCAATCCCGACATGGTCAAGGCACTGATCAGCCAAGCGCTTTTCTTCAATGAATCGACCAGAGTAGCCGCCTGAGACGCAATTTTCCGGCCTTCGGAACCAAATCGCCAAAGCAGGCGTTCCGGTGCTACCGGGACGCTCCGGTGGCTTTAACGGTTTTTGCAGCGCTTTGTTCTAGAGTTGGCAGGCGGTGTCTGTAAGGGCGCTCCCTTCAGCGACGTTCAAGATGTCACAAGGAAAGGCGGCCGCGTGAATACGACTGAACCATTGTCCGGCATGCCTTTCACCTTCGAAGGCAAAGCCGCAATGATGGAACGCGCGCTCGGCAGCGCCGGGATTTCGATCCTCTGCCAGGACGCCCGGCTGTCGATCTTCTACGCCGAAAATCTGCCGCCGCATTTCGCAGCGCTCTTTATGCCCGGCGGCAGCGACGCCGCCCTTTTCGGCGACGCCCATGGGCGATATCTGACCGCGCTGAAACACAAGGTGCTGGAAACCGGCATCCCCAACAATGCCGAAGTTGAGATCGACGTCGACGGCGAAAGGCGCACGTATGAACTGAAGATCCAACGCACCGGCGAACGCGGCGTACATGGACTTCTGTCCGTCATGACTGAAGTCACCGAAAGCCGGCATCGCGAAAAAGTTCTGAAATCACTGCTGCGCGAACTCTCTCATCGCTCGAAAAACCTTCTCGCCATCATCCAGGGCATTGCCACGCAGACGGCGCGCAACACGCTCTCTCTCGACAGCTTCCTCCTCAAGTTCCGCGGGCGGCTGCAATCACTTTCCAACTCGCAGGACCTGATCACGGATTCCAGCTGGCGCGGCGCCTACCTCTTCGAACTCGCCGAAAAGCAGTTCGCCCCCTATTGGCCGGAGACGGCCGGCTCCATGCCGATCTATGGCATCAACGCTCACCTGACACCGAATGCCGCCGTGCATCTCGGGCTCGCCCTTCACGAACTCATCGTCAACTCCGCCTCCTTTGGCGCGATATCAGGCGGCGCCGCCTCCATCACGCTGAATTGCCGCGAAGCCATGATCAACGACAGGAAGGCAATCGAAGTCGCCTGGGCGGAAGTTCTGCACGATCAGTCGGAAGTCCACGAATTCAGCGACAACAGCTTCGGCCGCACCGTGCTGGAGCGTGTCGTGCCATCGTCGGTCAATGGCAAAGCGGAGTTGAACCTCGTTCCCGGCCGCATTGAATATCGTCTGACCATTCCGGAAACCGAATTCGAGATCTTCAAGCGAGTGTGAAAGCCCTGGAGACAATCGAGAACGAAAAACAGCCGGTGCGAGGGCGGCGCACCGGCTGTCTTCACTCACCGGGAGGGGACCGTGAGTACGTCCGGATAGTGGGTTGGGGGCGCGCATGTTGGGTCGATGCGATCACCATCCGGATATCGCAATAACGACGACATCAAACTTTGGTTCCCTGCCATCCGAAAAAAATTCGACTTTTTTGAATCTTTTTTCGGATGCCCTTCCCTCGTCGCGCGTTCAGCCGTTTTACCGATGCAGGCCGAATAAATTCTTCTAGCAAAAACAGCGGATTACTGGCGTGACAGCGAGAGAAAATCGTCAAAATTTTACCGTTTGATAAATTTTTAAACCTGAGTTACGCTTTCCCTCACAGGCCGTTTACCAATAATGAGGGAACTTCAATGGAACGACTGGAAACTGGGATTCATGCCGGCCGGCTTTCGCCCGCCGAGTATGAGGCTAATTTTTCCGATCTTCATCCGCGCCTCGACAATCACGAGGCGCTGGTCGCCGCCGACCGCTGTTATTTCTGTTATGACGCGCCGTGCATGACGGCCTGTCCCACCTCGATCGACATTCCGCTGTTCATCCGCCAGATTTCGACCGGCAATCCGATCGGCTCGGCAAAGACGATCTTCGACCAGAACATCCTCGGCGGCATGTGCGCCCGCGTCTGTCCCACCGAAGAACTCTGCGAACAGGCCTGTGTGCGCAACACGGCCGAGGAGCGGCCCGTCGAGATCGGTCGCCTGCAGCGTTATGCGACCGATGCCGCCATGCAGGCCGGCAAGCAGTTCTATGCCCGGGCCGAACCGACCGGAAAGACGATCGCCGTTGTCGGCGCAGGCCCAGCCGGCCTTGYCGCCGCCCATCGCCTGGCCGTCAAGGGCCATTCCGTCACTATCTATGATGCCAGGGAAAAATCCGGCGGCCTCAACGAATACGGCATCGCCACTTACAAGACCGTCGACGACTTCGCCCAGAAGGAAGTCGATTACGTCCTCTCGATCGGCGGCATCGAGGTCCGGCATGGGCAGCGTCTCGGCCGCGATTTCTCGCTTTCCGATCTGGAAGCGCAATATGATGGCGTCTTCCTCGGTATCGGCCTTGCCGGCGTCAACGCGCTGCGCATCGAGGGCGAGAACCTCGCAGGCGTCGACGACGCCGTTGATTTCATCGCGGCTCTCCGTCAGGCCGAAAACAAGAGCGAAATCGCCGTCGGCCGCCGCGTCGTCGTCCTTGGCGGCGGCATGACGGCGATCGACGCCGCCGTGCAGGCAAAGCTGCTCGGCGCCGAGGAGGTGACGATCTGTTACCGCCGTGGCAAGGAACACATGAACGCCTCCGAATTCGAGCAGGATCTGGCTAGCTCTAAGGGTGTCATCATCCGCCACTGGCTGGCGCCGAAATCGATCCTGTCACAGGACGGCAAAGTCGCCGCCATCGAGGTGGAATATACGAGGATTCTCGAAGGCCGCCTGGTCGGCACCGGCGAAACCGGTGTCATTGCCGCCGACCAGATCTTCAAGGCGATCGGTCAGACCTTTGACGCCTCTGGACTCGGTTCGTTGCGCATGGAATCCGGCCGCATCGCCGTCGATGGCGACGGCCATACCTCGCTCGACCGCGTCTGGGCGGGCGGCGACTGCGTCTTCGGCGGTGAAGATCTCACGGTTTCCGCCGTCGCCCACGGTCGCGACGCGGCTGAATCCATCCATCGTGCCCTGTCCGCAGCAGCCGCTCCGGCTGTCGCGGTTGCTTGAAGGGGAGAATGAACAATGGCTGATCTCCGCAATAATTTCGTCGGCATCAAATCCCCGAACCCGTTCTGGCTGGCGTCTGCGCCGCCGACCGACAAGGCCTACAATGTCGAGCGCGCCTTCAAGGCCGGCTGGGGCGGCGTGGTCTGGAAGACGCTGGGCGAGGAAGGCCCGCCCGTCGTCAACGTCAACGGCCCGCGCTACGGCGCGATCTGGGGCGCCGACCGCCGCCTGCTCGGTCTGAACAATATCGAGCTCATCACCGACCGCGACCTCTACACCAACCTTCGCGAAATGAAGCAGGTGAAGATGAACTGGCCGGACCGGGCACTGATCGCCTCGATCATGGTACCCTGCGAGGAGCAGGCCTGGAAGGCGATCCTACCCTTGGTCGAAGAGACCGGCGCCGACGGCATCGAGCTCAATTTCGGGTGTCCGCACGGCATGTCGGAGCGCGGCATGGGGTCGGCGGTCGGGCAGGTGCCGGAATACATCGAGATGGTCGTGCGCTGGTGCAAGCAGTACACCCGCATGCCCGTCATCACCAAGCTGACTCCCAACATCACCGATGTCCGCCGTCCCGCCCGCGCCGCCAAGGCCGGCGGCACCGATGCCGTGTCGCTGATCAACACGATCAATTCGATCGTCTCCGTCGATCTCGACAACTTCGCCCCCAACCCGACGGTCGGCGGCAAGGGCAGCCATGGTGGTTATTGCGGCCCGGCGGTAAAGCCGATCGCGCTCAACATGGTGGCCGAGATCGCCCGTGATCCCGAAACCTACGGCCTGCCGATCTCGGGCATCGGCGGCATCACCACCTGGCGGGACGCGGCCGAATTCCTCGTGCTCGGGGCCGGCAACGTTCAGGTCTGCACGGCGGCGATGACCTACGGCTTCAAGATCGTCCAGGAGATGATCACTGGCCTCTCCGACTGGATGGACGAAAAAGGCCATCGCAGCCTCGACGACATTACCGGGCGCGCCGTGCCGAACGTCACCGACTGGCAGTATCTGAACCTCAACTACATCGCCAAGGCGAAGATCGACCAGGACGCCTGCATCAAATGCGGCCGCTGCTACATCGCCTGCGAGGATACCTCGCACCAGGCGATCACCAACTTCGTCGATGGCGCGCGTCATTTCGAGGTGATGGACGAGGAATGCGTCGGCTGCAATCTCTGCGTCAGCGTCTGTCCGGTCGAGAACTGCATCACCATGGAACAGCTTCCCGCCGGCACTCTCGACAAGCGCACCGGCCGCGTCGTCGACCCCAACTACGCCAACTGGACGACGCACCCGAACAACCCGATGGCGCGCCAGGCGGCGGAGTAAGGATCTGCAACGCCGCGGAAAAGATCGATCCGCGGCGTTGCAATCTAGCCGGCAACGTTCGAAAGCGTCAGGCCAGTCTAACCGCCGAATGACTTCCGATAGGCATTGGGGCTCGTCCCCAGTCGCCTGCGGAAATGATGGCGCATCGTCGCCAGTGTTCCAAAGCCGCTGGCGGCAGCGATATCGTCGAGCGAAACGGCAAGTTCCCTCTCCAGCAGATCGCGGGCATGCCGCAGCCGCTCCGTGAGCAGCCATTCGCCGACGCTGACACCCGTTGTCGCTTCGAAGCGCCGCTGGAACGTGCGCATGCTCATGCCGGCTCTTTTGGCAAGCAGGCTGATCGGCTGGTCCTCGGACAGGCTTTCGCGCATCCATTCGATCAGCGGCCCCAAGCGGATGCCCTCGCGCTCCTCGGGAACCGGCGCGTGAATGAACTGCGCCTGTCCGCCTTCGCGGTGCGGCGGCACGACGAGCCGTCTTGCCACGCTGTTTGCGGCCTCCGAACCGAAATCGCCGCGCACCACATGCAGGCAAAGATCAATGCCGGCAGCACTGCCCGCAGCCGTCAGCAGGCTGCCTTCATCCATATAGAGAACGTCGGCATCAAGCCTGATGTCGGGATAACGTGCGGCGATCGAGGCGACATAGCGCCAATGTGTCGTCGCCCTGCGGTTGGCAAGCAGCCCCGATCCGGCAAGAACCGCAACGCCCGAGCAGAGCGACATGATGCGCGCGCCGCGCTGATGCGCTGCCCTGAGCGCTGCGCCGAGTGGTGCCGGTATCGGCGCATCGATTGCCCGCCAGCCGGGCACGACGATCAGGTCCGCCTCATCGAGCACCTCCAGACCCTTGTCGACCGCGACCGTCAGTCCTCCCGCGGCGCGAAGCGGCCCCGGCTCGATGGCGCAGACGGAGAAGCGATACCAATCCTCACCCATCTCCGGGCGCGGCAGGCCGAAGACCTCGTAGGCGATGCCGAATTCGAAGGTGCAGAGCCCGTCATAGGCAAGCGCTGCGACCAGCGGTCCTTTCGTCTGCTGCGGCGATGAGTTTGGCATGATCTTTACGCTGTCAGTCATGATGGCCAATTTCGCAAAGCTTTAGCATCGGCGATACCAGGCGGCAATTCGAACCCAAAAGGAAATCGCAATGCCAAGCCCCGTCGCAGAAATCCCCGCCGCCGCCGCTGAAATCGCCGCCGCCCATTTTGGAGCCAAGCTTGCCTTCGAGACCGATTGCTCCGATGTCCACGCCACCTTTGCATCGGGCAAGGTCGATTTCGTTCTCCTCGACGCGCGCTCGCCGACGCTCTTTGCACAGTCCCACATTCCCGGCGCCATCAACCTGCCGCATGGGAAGATCACTGCGCATCGCATGTCGGCATGGCCCTCCGATACGCTTTTCGTCGTCTATTGCGCCGGCCCGCATTGCAACGGCGCTGATAAGGCCGCACTTCGCCTCTCCCGCCTCGGCCTGTCGGTGAAACTGATGATCGGCGGCGTGACCGGCTGGGCCGATGAAGGCTTCGCCTTCGAAGAGGGCGTTCCCGCTGCCGCCTGAGCAGCCTCCCTTCTCCGCCGACAGCGCCGCGCATCTTTTCAGACGCGCGGTGCTGTCGCACTTTGAATTGCGGCATAATTTTATGCAGCAGGGAGAAGGGAAAATCGCGACCGTCAGAACTCGATGACCACCTTGCCGAAAGGCCCGCGATAGAGATGATCGAGCGCCTCAGGGAATTCGTCGAAGGCATAGCGCTTGTCGATCACGGGCTTCAGCCCGGTCTGGTCGATTGCCTGCACCAGGTCTTCGAGCGCACGGCGATGGCCGACAGAAATGCCCTGGACAACAGGCGCCTTGAGCAGCAGCGGGCCGGCCGGGCCGGAAACCTCGAACCCCTCGAGCACGCCGATAACGGAAATACGGCCATTGATCGCCACCGCCTTCAGCGCCTGGCCGAGATGCGGGCCGCCGACGATCTCAAGCACGTGATCGGCGCCATAGCCGCCGGTTAACTGATAGAGTTGCTCAACCCAGTCGCCCTCATGGCGGTTGATCACGTGATCTGCGCCGAGGGCAGCGGCGCGCCCGAGCTTCTCGGCGCTGCCTGATGTGATGAAGACCACCGCGCCGTGCGCCTTGGCGATCTGCAGACCGAAGAGCGCTACGCCGCCGGTGCCTTGCACCAGCACCTTGTCGCCGGCCTTCAGACCGCCGCGTTCGATCAGTGCGAACCAGGCAGTCAGCCCGGCGCAGGGCAAGGTGCTTGCCTGCGCCGCATCGAGCGTCTCAGGCGCGCGTGAATACCATTCCTCCGACAGCACGGTATATTGCGAGAGCACGCCAGGATAGAAGCCGCCGCGTGTCTTGTAGGGTGGCGTGCGCGCATCGCCCAACCCGCGTCCGTCGATCCAGTCGGGCGAAAACGTCGAAATGACCCGATCGCCCGGCTTGAAACGGCTGACTTCGGGTCCGACCGCCTCGACGACCCCCGCCATATCGGAAGCCGGGACGAAGGGAAATTGCAGCGGCAACCCCATGCCGCTCTCCAGCACCAGCCGGTCGCGGAAATTGAGCGAGACGGCTTCCGTCCGGACCAGAACTTTGTTTCCCGAAATCGGCTCGAGCCTCCGCTCGCCGATCGTCACCTGGCGCTCCGGTCCGATCGTGTCGATCTGCCATTGCCGTGTTGTCTGCATTGTCTTGCTCCTTGTCCATTGCAGGGAGCCGAAACCATATCGTTGAATATTTTGCACCAGTTGCGATATTAATTCTCCAGAATGGTTCCAAGAAGGAAACAAATGGAACAGTTGAAGGGTATCTCGATCTTTGTCGAAGCCGTCGAGGCAGGTGGCTTTTCGGCCGCTGCCGAGCGGCTTCATCTCACGCGTTCGGCGGTCGGCAAGACCATCGCACGGCTGGAACAGCGTCTCGGCGTGCGGCTTTTCAACCGTACGACGCGCATGCAGAGCCTGACCGAGGAAGGCCGCTTCTTCTACGAGCGCTGCCTGCGGGCGGTCGAGGAAATCCGCCTGGGCGAAGCCATGTTGGAATCCGGCCGGCGCGATGTGCGCGGCCGATTGCGCATCTCGATGCCCGTGCTCTTCGGCCGCCATTGCATCTCGCCGATTCTCGCACGCCTGCTCGATGAACATCCGAACCTCGAACTCGACCTTTCCTTCAACGACCGCATCGTCGACCTGCTCGAGGACGGCTTCGATCTTGTGATCCGCAACGGACCGCTGAAGGACAATCCGGATCTGATGGCCCGGGCGATCGCCCGCCAGCGCATGACCGTCTGCGCATCGCCCGCCTATCTGGAAAAACATGGCGCACCGCAGACAGTCTTCGATATTCCCCAGCATGAAGGCATCGTCTACAGGCGGGGCGACGATGACAAGGGTTGGATCTTTCCGACTGCAGCCGATCCCGGGCGGCGGCTGGCGCCAAAGGCGCGACTGCGGCTCGACGACCTCGCTTCGATTTCCGATGCGGCCGTCGCCGGGCGCGGTCTTGCCTGGCTGCCCTGCTGGCTGGTCCGCGAGGAGGTGCTGGCGGGCCGGCTCATTCAGGTGTTGAAGCATGAACCGGCCAATGTCTTCGATGCCCATGCCGTTTGGCTGCGCTCCCCGGTGATGCTGCCGAAGGTGCGGCTCGCGATTGATACGCTCGCCGCGGGGCTGCCGGCAATGATGGGCTGAAGCGCTCGCCGCGCGTCTGCGAGCGGCGAGAAACCCATGTTATTCCTAGGCGTTTCTCTGGAAATAACGCGATGCCGCAGTATATCCGCTAGTTCGTCGTCCCTTTTGGGCGGCGGCCATATCACTCGGAAAAACGTCAGCATGTCACTTCGCAGCGCCCTCCGCGCACAAACTGCAGATTGCCACGCCGCGGTCGACACCCTCTTCGGCAGTTTCAACCTCTCACGCACCCAGGATTACAAAGCGTTCCTGCGCGCGCACGCCCGGGTCGTACCATCAGTCGAACATGCGCTTGAGGAAGCCGGAATCAACAGCCTGCTGCCGGACTGGCCGGAACGAAGACGCGCGCATCTGCTGGCCGCCGATATAAGGGAACTCGATGATCGATTGCCCGTACCGCTTCCGCGACCGGCATTGCGCTGCGAAGCGGCAGTCTGGGGTGCCGCCTATGTCCTTGAGGGCTCCAAGCTCGGCGGCGCGCTGCTCGCCAAGGCCGTGCCTGACCACTTGCCCAGCAGCTACTTGAGCCCGCAAGGGCCGAAGGGCGCCATGCGGCTTTTCATGGATCGTCTTGACGCGAGCAAGGTGGACGATCCCGGTGCTGCTGTCGCCGCAGCCCGCGATGTCTTCGATCTCTTCCTCAATGCGGGGCAAGTCGAACTGGAAGCCGTCCCATGAGCGGCACGCACGAACCCGTCGATCTCACCAATTGCGACCGTGAGCCGATCCACCAGCTCGGCTCGGTCCAGCCCTTCGGCTTTCTCTTGGCGGTATCCTCAGACTGGATTGTCATCCGCGCCTCCGCAAATCTGGCGGAGTTTCTCGGAGTGACAGAGGCCAATGCGCTCGGCCGTCCCGTTATCTCTCTGATCAGCCCCGAAGCACTCCACGCAATCCGCAACAAACTTACCACGCTGCGCGGTTCCGACGTCGTCGAGCGTATTTTCGGCATTGCTCTGACGCCCGATCAAAACAGGTTCGACCTTGCCGTGCATCTGAACGAAGGTCAGGTCATCATCGAAGGCGAGCGCTGCCAGGAAGACCGGCACGACGCTGCGTCGCTCTCCATGCGCAGCATGATGTCCCGCCTCGATCACACGGAAACACTGGAAGCTTTCTTCCGCGAAGGCGCAAGACAGGCGCGGGCGCTCACCGGCTTCGATCGGGTCATGGTCTACCGTTTCGACGAAAGCGGTTCCGGCGAAGTGGTGGCGGAAGCCGCCCGGGCCGGCATCGGATCGTTCCTCGGGCTGCACTATCCGGCTTCCGACATTCCGGTTCAGGCGCGCGCGCTTTATCTGCGCAACCTGTTCCGCATCATTGCCGATGTCGACTCCGTCCCGGTCCCGATCCTGCCGCCGCTCGACGAGCACGGCGAGCCGCTCGACCTCTCCATGTCGGTCTTGCGTTCAGTCTCGCCGATCCATATCGAATATCTGAAAAACATGGGCGTTGGCGCCTCGCTTTCCATATCGATCGTCGTCGACGGCAAGCTCTGGGGCCTATTTGCCTGCCACCACTACGGTCCACGACTGCCTTCGGCCCAAAGCCGTTCCACCGCCGAACTCTTCGGCCAGATGTTTGCCTCGCGCCTTGAAAGCCGCGAACGGCGACTGGCTCTCGATTACGAGACCAAGGCGCGCCGCATCGCCGACCGGCTCCTCACCTCCGTCGCAGACAATGCCAGCCTGCTCGACGATCCGGCTTGGCTGATCGAGGCGCTCGCCGACGCCATTCCTGCCGACGGGATCGGCGTCTGGATCAACGGCCGGCTGGCACTTGCCGGCATCGGGCCGGATGAGAGAAGTTTCGCAGCCCTCGTCCGACACCTCAACCGCAACGCCGCCGGCCGCATCTACGCCGTGGACAGGCTCGCGGAAACCTATCCGGATCTTGAGGTCGACGATGCGGTGGCAGGCATGCTTGCCATCCCGATCTCACGATCGCCGCGCGATTATGTCGTGCTTTTCCGTCAGGAATTGGTGCGCACCGTTCGCTGGGGCGGCGACCCGCACAAGCCGGTGGAATACGGGCCCAATGGCCCGCGGCTGACACCGCGCAAGAGTTTCCAGGCGTGGTCGGAACTGGTGCGTGGCCGCTCCCTCCCCTTCACGGAAGCAGAGCGCCGTGTCGCCGAAACCATCCGCGTCACATTGATCGAGGTGGTGTTGCGCCTCACCGACGAGGTCAGCATGGCGCGCCAGACGGCAAACGAGCGTCAGGAATTGCTGATCGCCGAGCTGAACCACCGCGTCCGCAACATATTGAGCCTCATCACCGGCATCATTCGGCAGTCGCAGGCAACGTCGGTCAGCCTTGGCGATTACATTCGCCAGCTCGAGGGCCGCATCCAGTCGCTCGCCCGCGCCCATGACCAGATCACCCGCGATCATTGGGCGCCCGCTTCGCTCCGGCAATTGCTGCTGGCAGAGACCGCCGCCTATCTGGGGAAAAATGCGCAACGCATTCAGATGGGCGGCGAGGACGTGCTGCTGGAACCGCAGGCTTTTTCCACCGCCGCCCTTGTCTTCCATGAGCTGATGACCAACAGCGCCAAATATGGCAGCCTTTCCGGTACCGGCAGCGGCACGGTCCAACTCCGCTGGCATCGCGACGACGAGGGTAATCTGCGCATTGGCTGGCGCGAAAAGGATGGCCCGCCCGTCGTCGAACCCAAACGTCATGGCTTCGGTTCGACCATCATCCGCCGCTCGATCCCCTATGACCTTGGCGGCAAGGCGGAGGTCCGCTACGTCGAGGATGGGCTCGAGGCCGATTTCTCTATTCCGGCGCGACATGTCGTCGGCCCGACGAGCGAACGGTCAAATCCGCTTCCGGTCGGAGCGACCGGACGCCAGACGATTCCCGACGATCAGCCGCTCTCCGGCCTGAACGTGCTACTGGTGGAAAATAATCTGATCATCGCCATGGATGGCGAAGATATCCTGCGCCGCCTGGGCGCCGACGTAGCAACGGCACCAAGTGTCACTGAGGCGATGGAAATTCTCGCCGGCCAGTCCTTCGATCTGGCGCTTCTCGATGTCAATCTTGGCGATGAGACGAGTTTCGGGATTGCCGACCGGCTGGCAGCCGATGGCGTGCCCTTCGTTTTTGCCACGGGGTATGGGGAAGGCATCGCCCAGGCAAACAGCCACTCGGACGCGCCTGTGCTACAGAAGCCTTATACGATGGAAGGCGTGACGGATATTCTTGCCCGGGTGCCGCTTCCGAGGAGAGGGTAAAACTCTCAGCCGCCAAGGGGATCCGGTCGCAGCCCGCCGATGAAGAGCTGTTCCAGAAACCGCGCCGCATCCTCGAAACGCCCTTCGCCGGAATGTTCCTGCCCCAGCACGGCACGCACCTGGACGTCGAAATCGGCGTAATGTTGCGTCGTCGACCAGATGGAGAAGATCAGGTGGTAGGGATCGCATTTGACGATCTTGCCGGCTTTCGCCCAGGCGCGGATGACCTCGGCTTTCTCATCGACCAACTCCTTCAGCGGCCCCTTCAGCTCGTCCTCGATATGCGGCGCGCCCTGCAGCACCTCATTGGCGAAGAGCCGGCTTTCGCGCGGAAAGTCGCGCGCCATTTCCAGCTTGCGACGGATGTAGCTACGGATTTCCGCTTCGGGATTGCCCTCGGCGTCGAAGGCCCGTAACGGCTCCAGCCAGGTGTAGAGCACCCGGTCGATCAGCGCCCGGTGCATGGCTTCCTTGGTGCGGAAGTAATAGAGCAGGTTGGGTTTCGACATGCCGGCCACTTCGGCGATCTGGTCGATGGTCGAGCCGCGGAAGCCGCTTGCCGAAAACACGTCGAGCGCCGCTTCCAGGATCTGCTCTTCCTTCTCCTCCTGGATTCGCGTCCGCCTCAGGGTTTTCGCTGCTCTCGGTATGGTCACRGGCTGTCGTTTCCCCTTGAAATTCAACTTCTTCGCTCAAATTTGGGTTGGGGACGACCCTCGCCGCGTCCTTGAGCAACTGCCCGCATTTTTATCAGCAATTTTCGTGATTTTCGTCTTGAGCCCGGCGGTGGAAGTTGTAATGTTTACCAATCGGTCAAATTATCCGTCAGATGCAAAACAAAGGCAACTGGCGATTTTCCGGCGCTCGACAAAACCAATAAGGGGGCGCAGGAAAGGACCACGGGAACAGGCGGGCATGCCTCTTTGCATGACTGCCGCAAACAGGTGAGGGCATAAAGAATGGTGGCAGCACCAGGCGAGAACATGCGCGTCAATGGCGACCGTCTCTGGGACAGTCTCATGGACATGGCGAAGATCGGCCCCGGCATCGCTGGCGGCAACAATCGCCAGACGCTGACGGATGCCGATGCGCAGGGCCGCAGCCTTTTCAAAAAATGGTGTGACGATGCCGGTTTGACCATGGGTATCGACCGCATGGGCACGATGTTCGCCACCCGCCCGGGCACCGATCCCGATGCCCTGCCCGTCTATGTCGGTTCGCATCTCGACACCCAGCCGACCGGCGGCAAATATGACGGTGTGCTCGGCGTCCTTGCGGCCCTCGAAGTCGTCCGCACCATGAACGATCTCGGCATCAAGACCAAACATCCGATCGTCGTTACCAACTGGACGAATGAGGAAGGCGCGCGTTTTGCCCCTGCCATGCTGGCGTCAGGCGTTTTCGCCGGGGTGCACAGCCTGGACTTTGCCTATAACCGCAGGGACCCCGACGGCAATCTGTTCGGCGACGAACTGAAGCGCATCGGCTGGGTCGGCGATGAAGAAGTGGGCGCCCGCAAGATGCACGCCTATTTCGAATATCACATCGAGCAGGGGCCGATTCTCGAAGCCGAGGAAAAGCAGATCGGCGTCGTCACCCATTGCCAGGGCCTCTGGTGGCTGGAATTCACGCTGACCGGCAAGGAAGCCCATACCGGTTCGACACCGATGAACCTGCGCGTCAATGCCGGTCTCGCCATGGCCCGCATTCTGGAAATGGTCCAGGACGTGGCGATGGGCGAACAGCCAGGCGCCGTCGGCGGCGTTGGACAGGTATTCTTCTCGCCGAATTCGCGCAACGTGCTGCCCGGCAAAGTGGTCTTCACCGTCGACATCCGCTCGCCTGACAAGGAGAAGCTTGATCGCATGCGGGCAAAGATCGAGGCGAAGGCGCCTGAGATCACCGATGCGCTCGGTGTCGGCTGTTCCATCGAAGCGATCGGCCACTTCGAGCCGATCACCTTCGATCCGAAACTGGTCACGTCGGTGCGCGAAGCCGCCGAGCGGCTCGGCTATAGCCACATGAACATCATCTCCGGCGCCGGCCACGACGCCTGCTGGGCCGCCAAGGTGGCCCCTGCGACGATGGTCATGTGCCCCTGCGTCGGCGGGCTCTCGCACAACGAGGCGGAGGAAATCTCCAAGGAATGGGCGACGGCCGGAGCCGATGTGCTGTTCCATGCGGTGGTGGAAACGGCGGAGATCGTCGTGTGATGGCTTATGTAGCGCCCGGAGCCCCCTCATCCGACCCTTCGGGCCACCTTCTCCCCGCTGGGGAGAAGGGATCGGTAGACGTCGCGGTCTCCCCCTTCTCCCCTCGGGGAGAAGGTGCCCGAAGGGCGGATGAGGGGGCCCCGGGCGCAACGAAAATTATCAAGCAGGATATCCGGAAGCATCGCACCAACAAGACCGACCAGGCGAGAACTCTTCACCGCAACGAAACTGAAGAGGAATACCACCTCTGGAGCGACCTGCGCGCCCGCCGCTTGAACGGCTATAAGTTTGCGAGGCAAGTTCCCCTCGGCCCATTTATAGTCGATTTCCTCTGTCGTGAAAAACAATTGATCGTCGAAGTCGACGGCTTCCAGCATGCCGATAGCGCCTCCGATCAACGCCGAACCGAATGGCTCAATGTGAATGGCTATTCCGTCCTGCGCTTCTGGAATCGGGAAATCTCGCGCGAACGCCGCTCAGTACTCGAAACGATTCTAGCGGCCTTGCAGGGCCGGATCGAGGTCAGCTCAGAACTGCCCGGCTTCTATTCGCCAGCCGAATGTGCAGACAAGAACGGGGAATAATCATGACCACAGTCATCAAAAATGGCACCATCGTCACTGCCGACCTCACTTACAAGGCTGACGTGAAAATCGACGGCGGCAAGATCATCGGGATTGGTCCGGACCTCTCGGGCGACGAGACGCTGGATGCGACCGGCTGTTACGTCATGCCGGGCGGCATCGATCCGCACACCCATCTCGAAATGCCCTTCATGGGCACCTATTCCTCCGACGATTTCGAAAGCGGCACGCGCGCCGCCCTTTCCGGCGGCACGACGATGGTGGTCGATTTCGCCCTGCCCGCCCCCGGCCAGTCGCTGCTCGAGGCGCTGACCATGTGGGACAACAAATCGACCCGCGCCAATTGCGATTATTCCTTCCACATGGCGGTCACCTGGTGGAGCGAGCAGGTCTTCAAGGAGATGGAGACCATCGTCCGCGACAAGGGCATCAACACCTTCAAGCACTTCATGGCCTACAAGGGCGCGCTGATGGTGGACGATGATGAGATGTTCGCGTCGTTCCAGCGCTGCGCCGAACTCGGCGCTCTGCCGCTGGTGCACGCCGAAAACGGCGACGTCGTCGCCTCGATGTCGGCAAAGCTGCTCGCCGAGGGCAATAACGGCCCCGAGGCGCATGCCTATTCCCGCCCGGCCGAAGTGGAAGGTGAAGCCACCAACCGCGCCATCATGATCGCCGACATGGCCGGCTGCCCGGTTTATATCGTCCACACCTCCTGCGAACAGGCACACGAGGCGATCCGCCGCGCCCGCGCCAAAGGCATGCGTGTCTATGGCGAACCGCTGATCCAGCACCTGACGCTCGACGAGAGCGAATATTCCAATCCCGACTGGGATCATGCGGCCCGCCGGGTGATGTCGCCGCCCTTCCGCAACAAGCAGCATCAGGACTCGCTTTGGGCAGGCCTTGCCTCCGGCTCGCTGCAGGTGGTCGCCACCGACCATTGCGCCTTCACCACGGCGCAGAAGCGCTTCGGCGTCGGCGATTTCACCAAGATCCCGAACGGCACCGGCGGCCTCGAAGACCGCATGCCGATGCTCTGGACGCATGGCGTCAACACTGGCCGGCTGACGATGAACGAATTCGTCGCGGTCACCTCGACCAACATCGCCAAGATCCTCAACATCTATCCGAAGAAGGGCGCGATCCTTGTCGGCGCCGATGCCGACATCGTCGTCTGGGACCCGAAACGTTCCAAGACCATTTCGTCCAAGGCCCAGCAGTCGGCGATCGACTACAACGTCTTCGAAGGCAAGGAAGTAACCGGCCTGCCCCGCTACACGCTGACACGCGGCGTCGTCGCGATCGAGGAAGGCGCGATCAAGACCCGCGAGGGCCACGGCGAATTCGTCAGGCGCGAGCCGGTCACGGCTGTCAGCAAGGCGCTTTCCCAGTGGAAGGACATCACCGCGCCGCGCAAGGTGACGCGCAGCGGCATTCCGGCAAGCGGCGTATGACGATGGCGCATGACGATACGGCCATCAACCGGGGACTGCTGCCTCTATGCCAATGAACTCACGCCGGCACCAAAGCGTCCAATTCCGGCAGAAGCACGACACTTTCCTGCTCGTTCGGATCGGTGCGGGCGATGATCGCCGTGCACGGCGTGCTGCTGAGGTTCGCCGGCAGGTGCGGCACACCGGCCGGGATATAGAAAAGTTCGCCGGCATGGACGATGACATGATGCTCAAGTTCGTCTCCGTACCAGGTATGGGCCTCGCCGGAGAGCATGTAGATCGCCGTCTCGTGCGCCTCGTGCAGATGCGCCTTGGCGCGCACGCCAGGCGGGATCGTCAGAAGGTGCATGCAGATACCCTTGGCGCCGACCGTCTCGGCGGCGATGCCTGCGAAATAGCTGAGCCCCTGCTTGCCGTCATAGGTATGATTGGGGCGAACGATGTGGCAGGTGGGCTTTGATGTCGCGTCCATCCTCATCCTCCATGGAGTGTGTCGTCGATAAAACCGGCGGTAATGATAACATGCAAACCGCGCTCCCGCGGGGAAAACAAGACTGGTCGCATTGATGCAAGCACCCTCCGTCGTATCCGCCAAGGATCTCTGTCTCACCTACCAGGCGAATGACGGCCCGGTGCGTGCACTGAGCAATGTCAATCTCGACGTCCGCAAGGGCGATTTCGTTTCTTTCATCGGTCCATCGGGCTGCGGCAAGACCACTTTCCTGCGTGTCATCGCCGATCTCGAAAAGAGCACGTCGGGCGAGATTTCGATCAATGGCATGACGCCGGAGGAAGCCCGCAAGGCCCGTGCCTATGGCTATGTCTTCCAGGCGCCGGCGCTCTATCCCTGGCGCACCATCGAAAACAACATCGCCCTGCCGCTGGAGATCATGGGCTATTCCAGCGCCGACCGGACGAGGCGCGTCGCCGAAGCGCTCGATCTCGTCAGTCTTTCGGGCTTCGAGAAGAAATTCCCCTGGCAGCTTTCCGGCGGCATGCAGCAGCGCGCCTCGATCGCCCGCGCGCTCGCCTTTGACGCCGACCTGCTGTTGATGGACGAGCCCTTCGGCGCCCTGGACGAGATCGTCCGCGACCATCTGAACGAAGAGCTGCTGAAACTCTGGACCCGCACCAACAAGACGATCTGCTTCGTCACTCATTCCATTCCCGAGGCGGTGTATCTCTCGACCAAGATCGTGGTAATGTCTCCGCGCCCGGGCCGCGTGACCGATATCATCGACTCGACCCTGCCGGCCGAGCGCCCGCTCGACATCCGCGAAACTCCCGAGTTCCTGGAAATTGCCCACCGCGTCCGCGAAGGGCTGAGGACGGGGCACGCATGAGGAATAGGGGTTTGATTTCCGGGCTCTGCAGGCTCAACACCACATGGGAGCGAATCCCATGAAACCCGACACACTCAAGGACAAGATCGTCCCCGTCACCACCATCCTGCTGGCGCTCGTCGTCATCTGGTATGTCGCCGCCATCCTCATGAACGCGCCGTTCCAGCGCGACATGGACGGCCGCGCCGGCGCCACACCTTCGACCCTCGAATTCATCGGCAAGACGCTCGCCCAGCCGAAGCCGATCCTGCCGGCGCCGCATCAGGTGGCGCAGAACGTCTACGAGAACACCTTCCTGCGCAGCCTTTCGAGCAACCGCAGCCTCGTCTATCACAGCTGGGTAACGCTCTCCTCCACTCTGCTCGGCTTCGGCTTCGGCATGCTGCTCGGCATCCTTCTTGCCGTATTGATCGTCCATAACCGCGCCATGGACCGCTCGCTGATGCCCTGGCTGGTGGCGAGCCAGACCATACCGATCCTCGCCATCGCGCCGATGATCGTCATCATCTCTTATAACGTGCTGACCGGCGACAATGCCGTTGCACATCTCCTCAATCTCGATTCCGACGCCTCCCGCCTCGTCTCGAAGGCGCTGATCTCCACCTACCTCTCCTTCTTTCCGGTCGCCGTCGGCATGGTGAAGGGTCTGCGTTCGCCCGAGATCATGCATCTCGACCTGATGCGCACCTACTATGCCAGCCCGATGCAGACCTTCTGGAAGCTGCGCGTTCCCGCGTCGATCCCTTTCCTCTTCACCTCGATGAAGGTTGCGATCGCCGCCAGCCTCGTCGGCGCCATCGTCGGGGAGTTGCCGACGGGTGCTGTCGCCGGCATCGGCTCGAAGCTGCTCGCCGGCTCCTATTACAGCCAGACCATCGATATCTGGGCGGCGCTTGTCGCCGGATCGCTGCTGGCCGGCATCCTGGTTGCGATTGTCGGCGTTGCGGCGAAAATCGTCGACCGCGCCATGGGCGGGAGGCCGGCATGAGACATCTGACCTTCTCCTGGCAAGGCGTGGTTGCTCTCCTCCTCTGCATCGGGGCACTGACGGCCCTGCCGCTCCTGGCCGAGGGCGCGACGCGACCCCTCACCGACGGCACGGCAAGCCTCATCTTCATCATCGTCATCGCGGCTGCCCTGTTGTCCCTAGCGCCGCAACCGCCGGCCTATCGAGCCACCGTGCTGTTTATCGGCGCGCATGGCGCCGCCTGGATGCTGCTTTCCGCTCTTTCCGGCAACGAGGGCGCAGGGACGCGGGCTTTCTTCCTACTGCTCTTCGCCTGCTGGCTGCTTGCCTGGCGATGCGTCACCGAGCTGTCGAAACTGCAGCCCGTCACCACTTTCGGCAAGTCGACACTGCAGCTGCTGATCCCGGCGATCTTCGGCGCCTGGATCCTCATTCTCTGGGAGGCGGTCACGCGTGGCGCCGGCGTTCCCTTCATCCTGCTGCCGCCACCGAGCGCCATCGGCGCGCGGTTCATGGCGTCGCTGCCGATCCTCGGCGCGGACGTCAGGCAGACGATCTTCAAGGCGGTGCTGATCGGTTATATCGTCGGCTGCCTCAGTGGCTTCGTCGTCGCGGTGCTCGCCGACCGCATCGCCTTCTTGCGCCGCGGCCTTCTGCCGATCGGCAACATGGTTTCGGCCCTGCCGATCATCGGCGTCGCCCCTGTCATGGTCATGTGGTTCGGCTTCGACTGGCCGTCGAAGGCCGCCGTCGTCATCATCATGACCTTCTTCCCGATGCTGGTGAATACCGTCGCCGGCCTTGCCGCCTCCGGCAGCATGGAGCGCGACCTGATGCGCACCTATGCCTCAGGCTATTGGCAGACGCTGCTGAAGCTCAGGCTTCCAGCGGCAATGCCCTTCATTTTCAACGCACTGAAGATCAACTCGACGCTGGCGCTGATTGGTGCCATCGTTGCGGAATTCTTCGGAACGCCGATCGTCGGCATGGGCTTCCGCATCTCCACCGAGATCRGCCKCATGAATGTCGACATGGTCTGGGCGGAAATCGCCGTCGCGGCGCTGGCCGGCTCGATCTTCTATGGCATCATCGCCCTGACCGAACGGGCGGTGACGTTCTGGCATCCGTCTATCCGTGGTGGCTAGGCGCGCACGGACTCCAGAAACGGGTCCGGGCATAACTTCAGAGGATAAGGATAAGAAAATGAGAAAGTTGATGGTTGCAATGATGGCGAGCGCGATGTCGCTTGCATCGGCCCATGCCATGGCCGCCGACAAGGTGGTGCTGCAGCTGAAATGGGTCACGCAGAGCCAGTTCGGCGGTTACTACGTCGCCAAGGACAAGGGCTTCTATAAGGAGGAAGGCCTCGACGTCGACATCAAGCCAGGCGGCCCCGATATCGCCCCCGAGCAGGTGATCGCCGGCGGCGGCGCCGATGTCATCGTCGACTGGATGGGCGGCGCCCTGGTTGCCCGCGAAAAGGGCGTTCCGCTCGTCAACATCGCCCAGCCCTACCAGAAGGCGGGCCTGGAAATGGTCTGCCGCAAGGACGGCCCGATCAAGACCGAAGCCGACTTCAAGGGCCACACGCTCGGCGTCTGGTTCTTCGGCAACGAATATCCCTTCTTCGCCTGGATGAACAAGCTCGGCCTGTCCACAGAAGGCGGTCCGAACGGCGTCACCGTGCTGAAGCAGAGCTTCGATGTGCAGCCGCTTGTCCAGAAGCAGGCCGACTGCATCTCTGTCATGACCTATAACGAATACTGGCAGGCGATCGATGCCGGCTTCAAGCCGGAAGAACTGACGGTCTTCAATTACACGGAAATGGGCAACGACCTTCTTGAAGACGGCCTCTATGCCATGGAAGACAAGCTGAAAGACCCGGCCTTCAAGGAGAAGATGGTCAAGTTCGTCCGCGCTTCGATGAAGGGCTGGAAATATGCCACCGAGAATCCCGACGAAGCCGCCGAGATCGTCATGGACAATGGCGGCCAGGACGACAACCATCAGAAGCGCATGATGGGTGAAGTCGCCAAGCTGGTCGGCGACAGCTCCGGCAAGCTGGATGAGGCGCTCTATGCCCGCACGGCAAAGGCGCTGCTCGACCAGAAGATCATCAGCAAGGAGCCATCAGGCGCCTGGACGCACGACATCACCGACGCCGCTTCCAAGTAGTTTCGGCAAGATGCTAAGCGAAACGCGCGGGAGTTTTCCCGCGCGTTTTATCTTTTTCTAAAGCGCGTCGCGATATTTCAGATTCGCTTGTCGCGCTTTAGCTCTTTGTTTTTACGCATGTCGTTATCGCAAAACCGCTGCACACTCTTGCGCGACATGCTCTGGAGCATGATGCCGAAAAGTGTACGCGGGTTTCGGACGACATCGTGCTCTATTTATTTGATTTGGATGGTGATTCAGATTTGAGGCTGGCCGGCCTAAATCATCAGCAGCCAGCAACCGAAAAAAATCCCTTGCAACTGTCGCATTTATCGGGCGTCAAACGTCTTAGAGATAGAGGCGCGATCAATCTTCGTAATGTTGACATAACCTTGCGGTGATTGATTGACGTCAGAATGGTAATTATTATCGCCTAATGGGGAATTGTTTTCTGCCGGACTTGTAGATCGAGCAAATCGATACCACCTACAAGCCGAATTTGCCGACGAGGGATGAAGACGGCAAAGGATCGGCGGATACCTCTGAGAATGCAGGAAGGGCAGTGGCCTGATCGCGCGCTGAGTGGCAGACGCTCGAGTTCGGCCAACCTTATCATAAGATTGGACGAAGACGCATGGCACGCAAGCCGATTGGAATTCTAGGGGCCTTTACTCTTTTTGCAGCGGTACTTGCTGCATCTACCGCATTATCGCAGGAAGCGCCGGTCGCAAAACCGCAGCAGAACCTGCCGGCGATCGTCGTCACCACGGCGGTGAACCGCACCCTCGTCGACCGTGTCATCGGCACAGGAACGGTCAAGCCCGTCGAGGAAGTCTATATCCAGCCGCAGGTCGAAGGCCTCTCGATTCGCACGCTGAAAGCCGATGTCGGCGACAAGGTTCAGGCGGAAAGCACGCTGGCGACGCTCAACGATGACGCACTGGTCTTGGAAAAGAGCCAGATGATGGCGACGAAGGCCAAGGGCGAGGCAAGCCTCGCCCAGCTGCGCGCCCAGCTCATCGAGGCGCAGGCCAATGCCGAACAGGCAAGGCAGCAGCAGGCCCGCGCTCAGGAAATGGGCAAGAAGGGCACCGTTTCCACCGCCCAGGTCGAACAGGCCGATGCGACTGCCGCCGCAGCCAATGCCCGCGTCGTCTCCGCCGAACAGGCGATCGAGGTCTCCGAAGCGGATCTCAAGGTCTTCGACAGCCAGATCGCCGATGCAGATTTGAAGCTGGCGCGCACCGATGTGAAGACGCCGGTCGCCGGCACGGTCTCGGCAAAGAACGCCAAGGTCGGCGCCATTGCCGCCGGCAATGGCGATCCGCTGTTCACCATCATCCGCGACGGCGATATCGAGCTTGTCGCTGAGGTCGCCGAAAGCGATGTTGTCAGGATCATGGCCGGCCAAAAGGCAACGATTTCGCTTTCCGGCAGCCGCGACAAGCTTTCCGGCGCCGTCCGCCTGGTTTCGCCGACTGTCGATCCGGTTACCCGCCTTGGCCTCGTCCATATCTCCATCGATGATGACAGCAAGGCGCGTTCCGGCATGTATGGCAGCGCCGAGATCATCGTGCGCGAGACGCAAGGCGTAGCGCTTCCCCTGACCGCGGTACTCACCGGCAACGAAGGTTCCTCCGCCCGCAAAGTCGAGGACGGCGTGGTGAAATTCGCCAAGATCGAGACCGGCATCCAGGACGGCGCCTATGTCGAGGTCATCAATGGATTGAAGACCGGCGACGAGGTCGTGGCCAAGGCGGGCGCTTACGTCCGCGACGGCGACCACATCACGCCGGTGCGTGAACAGCTCCCGGCTTCCAACTAAAGAGACCATCCGATGAATTTTTCAGCCTGGTCCATTCGAAATCCCATTGCGCCGCTGCTGGCCTTCTGCCTGCTGGTGTTCATCGGCATGCAGTCCTTTAATTCGCTGCCGATCACGCGTTTTCCAAATATCGACGTGCCGCTCGTCTCGATCAGCGTGACGCAGAGCGGCGCTTCGCCGGCTGAACTCGAAATGCAGGTGACGAAGGAGATCGAAGACGCGGTCGCCTCCATCACCGGTATCGACGAAATCCAGTCGACGGTAACCGACGGCAGCTCGCAAACCAACGTCATGTTCCGGATGGAAGTGCCGACCGAACAGGCCGTACAGGACACCAAGGATGCGATCGACCGCATCCGCAGCGATCTGCCGGCGACGGCCGAAGCACCGATCGTCTCCAAGGTCGATGTCGAGGGACAGGCGATCCAGACCTTCGCCGTTTCCTCGCCTGCCATGTCGCTGGAAGAACTTTCCTGGTTCGTCGACGATACGATCAAGCGTTCACTGCAGGGCCAGGCCGGCATCGGCCGTGTCGACCGTTACGGCGGTGCAGAGCGCGAAGTACGCATCGAACTCACCCCTGACAAGCTCAATGCCTACGGCATCACCGCCGCGAGCGTGAACCAGCAGCTGCGCGGCACCAACATCGACCTCGGCTCAGGCCGTGGCCAGGTGGCGGGCAGCGAACAGGCGATCCGTGTTCTCGGCGACGCCCGCAACGTCGCCGACCTCGCCAACACGACGATCGGCCTGCCGAACGGCCGCTTCGTCAAACTGTCCGATCTCGGCGTCATCAAGGACACCTATGAGGAGCCGAAATCCTTCTCGCGCTTCAACGATACGCCGGTCGTTACCTTCGGCGTTTTCCGCTCCAAGGGCGCCAGTGAGGTCAGCGTCGCCGAAACCGTGGCGCAGAACCTCGACAAGGTGCGGGCCGAAAACCCCAATGTGAAGATCGAACTGATCGACGATTCGGTCTATTTCACCTACGGCAACTATGAAGCCGCCATTCATACGCTCCTTGAAGGTGCGCTGCTCGCCGTCATCGTCGTCCTCCTGTTCCTCAGGAACTGGCGTGCGACCCTGATCTCTGCAATCGCCCTTCCGCTGTCTGCGATCCCGACCTTCTGGGTCATGGACATGATGGGCTTCTCACTGAACCTCGTCAGCTTCCTCGCTCTGACGCTGGCCACCGGTATCCTTGTCGACGATGCGATCGTCGAAATCGAAAACATTGCCCGCCACATCAAGATGGGCAAAACGCCCTATCGAGCGGCGATCGAGGCGGCTGACGAAATCGGCCTTGCCGTCATCGCCACCACCTTCACCATCATCGCCGTTTTCGTGCCTGTTTCCTTCATGCCGGGCATTCCGGGCCAGTACTTCATCCAGTTCGGTCTGACCGTCGCCTTCTCCGTCTTCTTCTCGCTGATGGTTGCGCGACTGATCACCCCGATGATGGCCGCTTATCTGATGCGCGCCGAAGACGGCATGGAAGACCATCACGACAATGACGGCCTGCTGATGCGGGGATACACCCGTCTCATACGTGGCACGACTGGACGCTGGTACACGCGGTATGCGACGCTGATCGTCGCGTTCGCCTTCCTGGTCGGCTCCGTTTTGTTGCTGATGCAGGTTCCCGGCAGCTTCCTGCCGCCGGAAGATGCCTCACGCATCGTTCTCTCCGTCGAGCTGCCGCCCAATGCGCGCCTTGACGACACCGAGAAGACGACGGATGCGATCTACGACAGGGTCAAGGACATCAACGGCGTCGAAAGCGTCTTCGTCCTCGGCGGCGCGTCGCCGAAGGGTGATCTCGAACTGCGCCGTGCGACCATCACGTTGGCACTCGACAAGCTCGACCAATCGCTGGTCAAGAAGATGGTCAACGACGTGCTCGGCCATATCCCCGTCATTGGCCCGAAACTGCCGAAGGTGGAGGTCCACGGCCGTGAACGCCCGCAATGGGATATCGAAAAGGAAGTCTTCGCCAAGCTGCGCGATATTCCCGACGTCCGGATCCTGAAGCTCAATGACCGCGGCGAACGCGACCTCTCCTTCAACTTCCTTTCCAAGAACGACAAGGACCTGAACGACGCCGTAGGCATTCTGGAATCCAAGCTGCGCGCCGATCCGCTGCTTGCCAATGTCAGCGCCGACGGCTCCCTGCCCCGTCCGGAGCTGCAGGTTCACCCGCGCATGGATGAGGCTGCCCGCCTCGGCATTACGCCGCAGCAGATCTCCGAGACGATCCGCGTCGCCACCATCGGCGATGTCGATGCCGCCCTTGCCAAGATCTCGCTCGACGATCGCCAGATCCCGATCCGCGTTCAGGCCGCACTCGACATGCGTCGCGATCTCGCGGCCATCCGGACATTGAAGATCCAGACCGCCAGCGGCGGCACCGTTCCGCTCGCGAGCGTCGCCAATATCGACTATTCGGAAGGCGTAAGCTCGATCAAGCGCAACAACCGCAACCGCGTCGTCTCGATCGGCTCCGACCTGCCGCAGGGCGTAGCACTCGACACGGCTTCGGCCCGCTTCCGTCAGATCGTCAACGACGCCAATATCCCGGCCACGGTGCACCTTGCCGAAAGCGGCGACACCAAGGTGCAGACCGAGATGCAGCAGAGTTTCGTCAACGCCATGTTGATGGGCCTGCTGCTGGTGCTGACGGTGCTGATCCTGCTCTTCAAGGACGTGATCCAGCCCTTCACCATCCTGTTCTCACTGCCGCTCGCCATTGGCGGCGTCGCAGCCGGCCTGATCCTCACCAGCAATCCGCTGTCGATGCCTGTCATGATCGGCATCCTGATGCTGATGGGTGTCGTCACCAAGAACGCCATCCTGCTGGTCGATTTCGCAATCGAGATGCGCCATCAGGGCATGCCTCGTGTCGAGGCCATGGTCGAAGCCGGCCGCAAGCGCGCCCGGCCGATCATCATGACCTCGATCGCCATGTCGGCGGGCATGCTGCCTTCCGCGCTTGGTGTCGGCGAAGGCGGCTCGTTCCGCGCGCCGATGGCAATTGCAGTGATCGGCGGCATCATCGTTTCGACCGTACTCTCGCTCGTCGTCGTGCCCTCCTTCTTCCTGATCATGGACGACCTGTCCCGCCTGCTCGGCTGGGCTTTCGGCCGCCTGGTCGGCAGGAAGGACGAGGAGGAGCTGCCGCTGTCGCGCGAGGATCTCACCCGCGTCACCCGCGAGAACCGCAGCGAAATCGACTCGCTGGAGGAGCGTCTGACCGCAATCGAAAAGCCGGAAGGCAAGCGCAAGAGCGCCAAGGGCAACGACACCAACGTGCTGCGCCTGCCGCCCTTCGCGGCGGAATAGGCAAAGCCCAGGAAATGAACGGGCCGGGAGCGATCTCCCGGCCCGTTTCGTTTTTGCTGTTCACTTCTGGCGATTGACCGAAATCAAATCCACCGCCATCTCCTTCCCGTATTTTGCCCGGCATGCACATGGAATTGGAAAGACCGGCCATATCAGGAGACCGGGAGATGAACAGGACGCTGACATTCAACGGCCAAGAGGCCGCTGTGC
The DNA here is from genome assembly GCF_056406015.1 of Rhizobium sp. P1_E1. Taxonomy (NCBI): domain Bacteria; kingdom Pseudomonadati; phylum Pseudomonadota; class Alphaproteobacteria; order Hyphomicrobiales; family Rhizobiaceae; genus Rhizobium; species Rhizobium sp. P1_E1. The sequence goes on from NZ_JBFUAY010000024.1 coordinate 27,278, forward strand.
TCGCCAAGGCCGCCCTCATGGCCGGGCTCGACCACAACGAGGCTGAAGCCCTGCGCGCCTGCGCCACCGTTCGCCTCTGCGACCCGCATGACGTTCTCATCGAGGAGGCCGACAAGGCGGCCTATTTCTATTGCGTGCTGAGCGGTTATGTCAGGCTCTATCGTCGCAACGGCGATGGCAGGCAGGCCGATATCCGCATCTGCGAGCCCGGCGACAGTTTCGCGGAATGCCTGATCCACGCCGACGAAACCTATCACTACGGCGCGCAAGCAATGGATCATGCCGTGCTGGCGTGCTTTGATATCGCAAAGGTTCGGCTGTTGCTGGAGGAGCGGCCGCGGATCGGCAGGGCGATCACGCGCAGCCTGTCACTGCATCTGATCTCGATGATGGAATGCCTGGCAAGCGACCGCATGCAGACCGCGCCGCAGCGCGTGGCGCATTATCTGCTGACCCACTGCGCCGAGAACGGTGCGGCCGCTTCGCTGCGGCTGCCCTTTCCGAAAAACCTGCTCGCCCGCAAGCTTGGCCTCGCACCGGAGGCGCTCTCGCGCGCCTTCTCGACGTTAAAGACGAAAGGTGTCACGGTGCGCGGCCGGGCGATCGCCATCAGCGACGTCAACCTGCTCCGACGGATCTAACCGTCAGAGCATGATGCCGAAAAGTGTGAGCGGTTTTCGGACGATATCATCCTCTAATTCTTCGACTTTGATCCGGTCTAAAATCTGGATCTAGAGACCGCCCTGCTCCCTGAGGAAGCTGACGATCGAGCTGACACCGTCGCCGCGCTTCATGTCGGAGAAGACGAAGGGGCGCGAAGCGCGCATGCGCGTCGCATCCCGGTCCATCACCTCGAGATCGGCGCCGACATAAGGCGCCAGATCCTTCTTGTTGATGACGAGCAGGTCCGACCGGGTGATACCAGGCCCGCCCTTGCGCGGGATTTCCTCGCCCTGGCAAACGGAAATGACATAGATGGTGATATCGGCAAGATCGGGCGAAAAGGTCGCCGCCAGATTGTCGCCGCCGGATTCGATGAAGACGACGTCGAGATCGGGAATCCGCTGGTTCAGGCCGGCGATCGCCTGCAAATTGATCGTCGCATCCTCGCGAATGGCTGTATGCGGGCAGCCGCCCGTTTCGACACCGACGATACGGTCCGAAGGCAATGCCTGCATCCGCACCAGCGCCTCGGCATCCTCTGTCGTGTAGATATCGTTGGTGACGACGGCGACAGAATAGTCGTCGCGCATCGCCTTGCAGAGCTTTTCGGTCAGCGCCGTCTTGCCCGAGCCGACCGGCCCGCCGATGCCGACACGCAAAGGTCCGTTTCTTGATTTCATGTACCTTACTCCAATCGAACCTTGATGATAGCGAAGCCGCCCGCCGGCGCCACCGTCAAATGACGCAGCCACAGCGATAATTTCAGACAATCACGAACGGAACAGCCGCGTCGCCTGCGTCTCGTGGCGCAGGCTGGCAATATCGGCCTGCACCGTCGCCGAACCCAGATCGTCAAACGCCGAGGCTGCCGCCCGCCGGGCGACCTCCGCGATATGGTCTTCCAGACCGGCAAGAACGGCGAGGCCATCCCTTTGCCCGGCGACACCGAGGCGGATGCTGGATGAAACCGCTTGTGAGACATAGGCATGCAGGAAAACGGCAAGCGCCTTCTCGGGCATTATGCCATGGGCGCCTGTAACCGCCCCGACCGCAATGGGATAAGCGACCTTGTCAGGTAGCCGCTCGAACACCCCGTCCGGCCAGGCCCGCGCCGCTGCGAGGAAAGCCTCGCCGAGCAGCATCGTTTCCTGATGCCGCTCGCGTGATCCGGCCAGCGCCTCGGCGAGTGCAGCGACTTCGGCAAGGCGTGCGGACTGTGCCTGTTGCCTATGGCTTTCGGCCAGAAGCACCGCATCGTTCCAGGCCGAACCATTGCCGACCAGCGTGCCGATCCAGGCCGCAAGCGAGGCCGCATCCGTAACGAGCCCATCGGCCACCGCTCGCTCCAGCCCGCCCGAATAGGCAAAGCCACCGATCGGAAAGGCTGGTGACAGCCATGCCGTCAGGCGCAGCAATGCCTGCAGCTCGCGATCCCTGGTCATCAAGGCTCAGTCGTGCTTGTGGTCATGATCATGGCCGCGATCGTGGCGGTGCTCATGCTCATGCTCGTAGCCATGTTCGTGATCATGGTCATGGCTGTGACTATGATCATGCCCGTGGTCATGCCCGTGGTCATCCCCGTGGTCATGATTGTGATCGTGATCATGCCCATGCGAATGCCCGCCTTGGGAATGATAGGCGCCCCGCGCCGGCTGGAACGGCTCGTCGATCTCGAGGACGACGGCGCCGAGGCCCTGCAGCATTGTGCGGATGACATGATCGCGGAGGATGACGATGCGGTCTTCCTCGATCTGAGCGGCAAGATGCCGGTTGCCGAGATGCCAGGCGAGCTCGACCAGATGGGTGCGGTCGCGACCGCGGATTTCGAAAAGTTTCTCGTCGGCGGCGAGGATCTCGATCAGTTCGCCGTCGTCGCGCACCAGCAGGTCGCCATTGGCGAAAAGCACCGGATCCTTGAGATCGAGCATGACCATCTCGCCATTTTCCAGATGCAGCAGCTTGCGGCGAAGATGGCGCAGATCATGCGGCAGCTTGACCTGGGCGATGGGGTGAGAGGAAGGGGTTCCGGCGGGAAGATAGGAGGTGACGCGCTGCATGACATGTCCGTTTTTCTGAGAGGACGACAATGCAAAATAGCTCTTCCCGATGCAAGCACCAATGGCCTTTCGTCCGGCTTCGGCTTTTATATTCCGTAAGCCTGCATCACGTTGTCGCTCTCCGGGCCTCTTTTCTCGCCATCGACGCCGTTATCGACGAGCCCGTGCCAGGCGTGATGAAGACCTTCCCGTTCATGTACGACGCGATTGCGCCCGAGCGCCTTGGCGAGATAGAGCGCCCGGTCGGCGGAGGCATAGACCGCCTGCTTGTGGCGCCCGGTGACCAGATCGGCAACACCGCCGGAAACGGTGATGCGGATCTCGTGCCCCTCGGCCTTAATGGCGCCGCTAGCGATCCGAGCCCGGACACCCTCGATCCGCTCCATCCGCGCCTCCAGAGGTTCGCCAGAGACGATGACGCCGAACTCCTCGCCCCCCAGGCGTGCGACGACGGCCATCTCATCGAAGGCGGATGTCAGCATGGCCGAAACCGCGATGATGACGGCATCGCCGCAACCGTGGCCAAAGCGGTCGTTGATCGCCTTGAAACGATCGACGTCGAAAATTACCAGCGACGCGTTGCTATCGACGTTATCGAGTGCCTCAGTAAAGGCACGCCGGTTGAGTAGTCCCGAAAGCGTATCCGTGCGGCTCAGCTTTTCGAATTCCGCCCGCGAGAGCGCAAGATCGCGCATGGCAAAGCCGGCAAACAGCGACAGCATGCCGGAAACCGTGCCGCCGATCAGCCAGGAAAAGATCGCACTGAAGCCAATTGCATGTGCGAGCGTCACCGGCAAAAGTCCGAGAAGATCGAGCGACGGCATCGTCAGCGCAATAATGACGCCGGAGAGAATGACGGCAAGAAAGCTCATCTTCAGGGCGAAGACATAGACGTTCCTGCGGTATTGAAGATCGCCAAAATCGGCCTGCAGCGAAATCCAGTTTCTCATGAGAATCAACCTTCTTGCCCGGCGTTTCAAGGCATTGATAAGAGCCCAATTGCTGCGGGGTTCTTAATCAACTCGTTAAAATTCGAGCCACTTTGGACGATTCGGTGGACAGAATTTTTCTAGCAGTGGATGCAGCTTTCCAATCCCTGAATCGAACACTATAGAAATACATTTAAACTATTGATATTAAACGGATTTATCCAATTGTGCAGTGCCGTTGTTCCAGAATGGTTTAACTGGGGAAAATAGCGATTTTTTCACCGATTTTTACAACCAGATGGAGAGTGCTGTTCACAATTCACTTTAAGAGCGGGATGGCCCGACGGTTGCTTCAATTGTAGACAGCAACAGACAATCGCAATGCTTGTGGAAACGGGTTCCATAAGCCGGTTCGAAGCCCGGCCGAGCGGAGGGCAGCGGCAGTCCAGGTATTGCAGCCGAAGAGCGCATTGAAGTATCCCTTGGCCTCGAAGAACCGATCGATCTCGCCGTAGCCCGCATTCGGGATCGGCACGACCGCGCCCGCGTCGCGCACGAAACTGTCCGAGATAAAGTCGCGCAACTTCGCCAATTGATCCTCACTGACATCGAATGCCGCGACGTTGGACTGCGGTTCGGTGATATGACCGGCAAGGTCCACATGCAGCACTGAACGGTCGATCGTCAGCGCGCGCAGCACCGGCAGTGCTTTCAGTTCCGCCCATGTGGGCGTTTCCAGATAGAAAGCACGACCGCCCCAGCCGATAATGAGCCACTCCGCATTCGGATGGGCGAGCGGAAAATCGGTATTACCGAGGAAGGAAAAGGCAGCCCGCGTCTCCTCGTCGAGCGGAATGGCAATATCGGTATGGATTGGTCCCGACAGCAGAAGAATCCGATGTGTCACTGCGACGGACGACGCCTTGACCGGCGCAATCAGCGGCCGGGGAATGAAGGTTCCGCAGGCCACCAAAAGCACAAGCAGGAATACGATCCGCAACAACCAGCGGATACCTGTCCTCATCGGAACCGCCCGTTGCACATCGGACGTGGGTCTAGAACAGGAAATAGCGCTGCGCCATCGGCAGCACCGTCGCCGGCTCGCAAGTCAGCAATTCCCCGTTCGCCCTGACCTCATAGGTTTCCGGATCGACCTCGATCTCGGGTGTAAGGTCGTTGTGGATCATCGATGCCTTGGAGATGCCGCCGCGCGTATTTTTCACCGCGACCAGTTCCTTGGCGACGCCGAGCCGGCCCTTCAGGCCGGCATCGAGCGACGCCTGGCTGACGAAGGTGACGGAGGAATTGGTGAGGCTCTTGCCATAGGAGGCAAACATCGGCCGGTAGTGCACCGGTTGCGGCGTCGGGATCGAAGCGTTCGGATCGCCCATCGGCGCGGCCGCGATCGAGCCCCCGAGCAGCACCATATCGGGCTTCACCCCGAAGAAGGCCGGATTCCACAGCACGAGGTCGGCACGTTTGCCGACTTCGACCGAGCCGATCTCACGGCTGAGGCCATGGGCGATCGCCGGGTTGATCGTGTATTTGGCGATATAGCGGCGGACGCGGAAATTGTCGTTGTCGCCCTTTTCCTCCTTCAACCGGCCGCGCTGGCGCTTCATCTTGTCGGCCGTCTGCCAGGTGCGGATCGCCACTTCGCCGACGCGGCCCATCGCCTGGCTGTCGGACGAAATGATCGAGAAGGCGCCGATATCGTGCAGAATATCTTCGGCAGCGATTGTTTCCTTGCGGATGCGGCTTTCGGCAAAGGCGATGTCTTCGGGAATCGACGGCGACAGATGGTGGCAGACCATCAGCATGTCGAGATGCTCGGCGATCGTATTGACCGTATAGGGACGCGTCGGATTGGTCGACGACGGAATGACGTTCGGCTGGCCGCAGATCTTGATGATGTCAGGCGCGTGGCCGCCRCCCGCCCCTTCCGTGTGGAAGGCATGGATGGTGCGGCCCTTGATGGCGCCGATCGTATCCTCGACGAAGCCGCTTTCGTTCAGCGTATCGGTGTGGATCATCACCTGTACGTCGTATTCGTCGGCAACCGACAGGCAGCAGTCGATGGCGCCTGGCGTCGTGCCCCAATCCTCGTGCAGCTTCAGCGAGGTGGCGCCGGCCAGCACCATTTCAGTCAGCGCCCCCGGCAGCGAGGCATTGCCCTTGCCGGCAAAGGCCAGGTTCATCGGAAAGGCATCGGCCGCCTCGATCATGCGCGCGAGATGCCAGGGACCGGGCGTGCAGGTGGTGGCAAGCGTGCCGTGCGCCGGTCCCGTGCCGCCGCCGAGCATGCAGGTCATGCCGCTCATCAGCGCTTCCTCGATCTGCTGCGGCGCGATGAAATGGATATGGCTGTCCATGCCGCCTGCGGTGATAATTTTGCCTTCGGCGGCGATCGCCTCCGTGCCCGGGCCGACGATGATATTGACGCCAGGCTGCATGTCGGGATTGCCCGCCTTGCCGATCGCAACGATGCGCCCGTCCTTGAGCCCGATATCGGCTTTGTAGATGCCCGAATGATCAACGATCACCGCATTGGTGATGACCGTGTCGACCGCGCCATCCGCCCGCGTTACCTGGCTCTGGCCCATGCCGTCGCGGATCACCTTGCCGCCGCCGAACTTCACCTCCTCGCCATAGGTGGTGAAATCCTTCTCGATCTCGATGAAAAGCTCCGTATCGGCAAGGCGCACCTTGTCGCCGGTGGTCGGTCCGAACATGCCGGCATAGGCGGCGCGCGAGATCTTATAGGGCATCCATCAGGCTCCTTGGGAGGAAGAAACAGGTGTTTCTCCGCCAAGCCGCGTGAGGCGGCCGGCGGCAATATAACTATCGACAAGCTGTCGTTCAGCCGCGAATGGGTGCCATTCCCAGCCTGAGTGGCCGAAGCCGGCAAGCGTCACCTCGGCCTCGGCATATGTGTTCAAAACCTCGGCAATGACGATCATGCCACTGCTCGGCACGACATAGGGCGCCGGAGCAAAGGCCGAAAGCGAGGCATCGACGGCCTCGTGAACCGATTTGCCGATGACGATGTGCGCCTTGTCGGTGTCGACGCAGAAGGCGCTGAACTCATCGGTGTAGTCGTCGCAGAAATCGTCGAGTTCCGGATGCGAGACGGCAAGCGGCGCCCGCATCGCCGCGAATTTTTCCGGGTCGCGCACGCTCCAGATTTCGCCAGCCGAAACGACGCCGGGATGGGCGCGCCACTCAAGCGAACCAAGCATCGCCTTCGCCGGACGGCCGGTATTGCAGACCGCGACGGCATCCGTGCGCCGGCCGCCGGTGTCATAGGAGCGGCAATCGTTGAAGCGGACGACGAAATCGGCGGCATCGATGATGCCTGCCTCTGCCTCCGCGATCTCACCATTGCCGACGATCATGATCTTCCTGATCACCTTAATTGCTCATCGTGTCTTCGAGCTCTTTCAGCTCTTTTGTACGTTTGTCCGTGATGTTGGCGAGACATCCGGCGACCAGCATCGGCTCCATCGTGCCGCCGCGGGCCTGAAAGCCGAAGGCGTCGCATTCGGCGTCCCGATAATCGATCCAGGCGCGCTGCGCCTTGACCAGCGCCTGCTCTGCGCCCTTCATATCGCCGTCGAGATCCTTGTCGATCGCCACCATGGCGGCCCGGGTCTTCTTGTATTGCGCATTCAGCGCCTTGTCGGCGGCCTCATGGCGCGCCGCCTCGCAGCCAGTCATGTCCGATTGCGTCTTGGGATTGTTGCAATCGATATTCTGAGCGGAGGCAGCACCTGCCGTCAGCAGCATCGCCGCCCCGACGAGGCAGACATTCAAACGCATGCATTCCTCCAGCCTATTGTTTTTAAAGCTTACCCATCACCAGCTGACGGAAGCCATAGACCTCGCGCTTGCCGGAAAGTGGGATCAGCGTCACCGAGCGCGTTTGCCCCGGCTCGAAGCGCACGGCCGTTCCCGCCGGAATATCGAGCCGCTTGCCATGCGCCGCCGCGCGATCGAAGGAAAGCCCGGCATTGGTCTCGGCGAAATGATAGTGGCTGCCGACCTGCACCGGTCGGTCGCCTGTATTGGAAACCTCCAGCGTCACCGTCTGCGCGCCGGCATTCAGTTCGATGTCGCCGCTTGCGGCAATGATCTCACCTGGAATCATTTCGTCCTCCTTAAGCCGCCTTGGGCGCACAGCCCTCGGCCTTCAGCACACGCTTCCTCGAAGCCGGATTTTTAGCAAGCATGGCCGCCGGCCGAATAGGTCTCGCGACGAGATTACCGCCGCAGTTCGGGCAGACACCCTTCAACACACCGTCCACGCAATCCGCGCAGAAAGTGCATTCATAGGTGCAGATCCGTGCCTCAGTGCTATCAGGCAGCAGATCCTTGTCGCAGCATTCGCAATTGGGCCTGAGCTCGAGCATTCCTATCTCCTCACCGGATCGGCTCGTGCACGGTGACGAGCTTGGTTCCATCCGGGAACGTCGCCTCCACCTGCACGTCGTGGATCATCTCGGCAACGCCCTCCATCACCTGGGAGCGGCCGATCACATGGGCGCCGGCTTCCATCAGCTCGGCAACCGGGCGACCGTCGCGAGCGCCTTCGACGACGAAATCGCTGATCAACGCGATCGCTTCGGGATAGTTCAGCTTGACGCCGCGCTCCAGCCGCCGGCGTGCCACCATCGCCGCCATTGATATCAACAGCTTGTCTTTTTCTCTCGGAGTGAGGTTCATTGCTTGCCCATCTGCTTCATGCCTGGAACAGGATGATCCTGTTCTACATTAAAGAGTTAGAGTATGACGTCGCCTGAAAACCGCTCACACTTTTCGGCATCATGCTCCAGATTCATAGATTCCAGACTTTCGGCACAGGCGCACCATTTCGCAAGGCGGAAATGACCGGGATCAGGATTTTTCTGAGTGAGAAGCCGTCGGCTGCTGCAAGGCGAACAACGAGCTTGCCGTCCCAGGCGCTTGCACCGCCCATCGATCCTTCGACGAGCGGCCGGACTTTGCCAAGATAGGCTTCCGAAAGCGGCCCGGCATAAAGCAGCGTCGCAAACGCCACCTGCCCGCCGAGCACGGCCTGGCGCGCGGCAAGGGCCGCTACGCCGTCGGACAACCTCAGTTCTTCGGCATGGATCAACCGCCCCGAGCGGCGGATGCGCCAGCGGTCGCGAAACAACCCGGTCTCCACCGTCTCACCCATTGCCTTGCGGCCGAGCAGCACGGCTTCGACGGCCAGAAATTCGGAGTCTTCGTCAAGATCGACATCCAAGCGGCGGGAAAGCGCTGCCCGGTCGAAGAGGATCGTTTCCTGCGGCAGCCAGTCGACACGGGCTTGAGCTCCAACCTTGATGCTGGTCGTCACCTCGGCGGTACCGGCCAATGCCTTGTAGATCTTCTCGCAAGCCTGGGTGGTAACGTCGATGCGCGTGCCGGCGCCGGCATCAACGCTCCAGTCCATCCGGTCGCCGCCCGTCAGTCCGCCTGCTGTGTTGATGATGACTGCTTCCATCGAGGCATCGAAGGTATCCGGCAGGCGGATCTTCGCCGCCCCTTCCTGATAGAGTTCACGAATGCGCGTGCGGCCATCGAACAGCTTCGCCGCCAGATGCCCGCGCCCTTCCGCTCTCTGCGGTCTCGTACTCGCCGCCACGGTCGTCATATCGTCCCTTTCGGTCGCGCCACCGTTTTCATTCAATCGCGCGGATGACGGAAAGCAAGCAATTCCTATGCCGTCTGGAGCAGACCAGCAGAGGCAGAGGAAGATTTTCCAGGCTCCGTGTCCCTTGCTGCAAAATGCGGCATTTGCCGGTCAGACAGTCAGGTGGCGGCGGGCCTCCGGTGTATCCAGCGTTTCGGCAAGCCCTTCATGGACGATCTCGCCGCGATCCATGATGTAGACGTAGTCGGCGAGCTCTCGGCAGAAATCCAGATATTGTTCGACGAGAAGGATCGCCATGCCGGTGGAGTCACGCAAGTAGCGGATCGCCCGGCCGATGTCCTTGATAATCGAGGGCTGAATGCCCTCGGTCGGTTCGTCGAGCACGAGAATCCTAGGCCGCGTCACCATGGCGCGCCCAATCGCCAACTGCTGCTGCTGCCCGCCGGAAAGATCGCCGCCGCGACGTGACAACATCGACTTCAGCACCGGGAAGAGACTGAAGATATCATCGGGGATGTTGCGGTCGCGGCGGCCAAGCGGGGCAAAGCCGGTTTCGAGGTTTTCCTTGACGGTGAGCAGCGGGAAGATTTCGCGCCCCTGCGGCACATAACCGATACCCTGCTTGGCGCGGGCAAAGGGCGGCAAGCCGTTGAGCCTGGTGTCGTTGAAGGTGACCGTGCCCGCCGACAGCGGATGCTGGCCGGTAACGGCGCGCAGAAGAGAACTCTTCCCCACGCCGTTACGCCCCAGCACGCAGGTGATCTTGCCCATCTCAGCCTTGATCGAGATGCCGCGCAGCGCCTGAGCGGCGCCATAATGCAGGTTTGCGTTTTCAACTGTCAGCATGATGCCGTCTCCTGAATCTTTGTGGGTCCGCAATAGACCCCTCCCCAACATTCAATGGACCCATCATCCCTCACCGCCCCAGATAGTTCTCGATCACCTTCGGATCGGAGCTGACGAAATCGATCGACCCTTCCGCCAGCACCGAGCCTTCCGCGAGGCAGGTCACCTTGACGCCGAGATCGCGGATGAAGCCCATGTCGTGCTCGACGACGACGACCGACCGGGTCTTGGCGATATCCTTGAGCAGGATTGCGGTTTCTGCAGTCTCCGCATCGGTCATGCCGGCCACCGGTTCGTCGACGAGCAGAAGCTTCGGCTCCTGCGCCAACAACATGCCGATCTCCAGCCACTGCTTCTGCCCGTGCGAGAGATTGGCGGCGAATTCGTCGCGGCGGTGCGTCAGCCGCACCGTGTCGAGGATTTCCTCGATGCGTGCCTTGTCCTCGCCCGAAAGCCGGTAGAACAGCGTCGAGAACACACCACGACGTCGGTTCAGCGCCAGCTCCAGATTGTCCCACACCGTATGGCTCTCGAAGACTGTCGGCTTCTGAAACTTGCGGCCGATGCCGAGCTGAGCGATATCGGCTTCATCCTTCTTGGTGAGATCAATCGTACCGTTGAAGAACACCTCACCCTCATCGGGCCGGGTCTTGCCGGTGATGATATCCATCATCGTCGTCTTGCCGGCGCCGTTCGGGCCGATGATGGCGCGGAGTTCACCGGGCTCGATGACGATCGACAGCGAATTCAGCGCCTTGAAGCCGTCGAAAGAAACCGAAACGCCGTTAAGATAAAGCACGCTATTGGGTTTGACGTCGGGAATCATGGCGCTCACTCCGCTGCCTGGATTTTCGGCTCGATACCGTCTTCCTCGGCCGCCGGTGGGGCCGCCTTGGAGACAAACTTCCGCTTGCCGAGATATTGCGAAATCGTGCCGACGACGCCCTTCGGCAGGAACAGCGTGACGGCGACGAAGAGACCGCCGAGTGCAAACAGCCAGAACTCCGGGAAGAGGCCGGTGAAGATCGTCTTGCCGCCGTTGACGAGGATCGCGCCGATGATCGGCCCGATCAGCGTCGCCCGCCCGCCGACCGCGGTCCAGATGACGACTTCGATCGAATTGGCAGGGGCGAATTCGCCTGGATTGATGATGCCCACCTGCGGCACGTAGAGCGCGCCGGCAATGCCCGCCATCATCGCCGAGACGACGAAGGTGAAGAGCTTGAAATGCTCAACGCGGTAGCCGAGGAAGCGCGTGCGGCTTTCGGCGTCGCGCACGCCGACCAGCACCTTGCCGAACTTCGAGCGTACGATCGCCGAGGCGATCATCAGCGATAGAGCGAGGAAAATCGCGGTTGCGGCAAAGAGGGCCGCACGCGTGCCGTCAGCCTGTACGTTGAAACCGATAATGTCCTTGAAATCAGTAAGGCCGTTATTGCCGCCGAAGCCCATGTCGTTGCGGAAGAAGGCCAGCAGCAGCGCGTAGGTCATCGCCTGGGTGATGATCGAGAGATAAACGCCGTTGACGCGTGAGCGGAAGGCAAACCAGCCGAAGACGAAGGCGAGCAGACCGGGTACGACGAGCACCATCAGCGCCGCAAACCAGAAATGGTTGAAGCCGTACCAGAACCAAGGCAGATCCTTCCAGTTCAGGAACACCATGAAGTCGGGCAGAACAGGATCTCCGTAGCTGCCGCGCGTGCCGATCTGGCGCATCAGATACATGCCCATCGCATAGCCGCCGAGCGCAAAGAAGGCACCGTGGCCGAGGGAGAGGATGCCGCAGAAGCCCCAGACGAGGTCGAGCGCCAGCGCCAGCAGCGCATAGGTCAGATACTTGCCGAACAGCGACATGATATAAGTCGGCACGTGTAGCGGATTGGTCGGTCCCGTCATCAGGTTCAGGACCGGCACGAGGACCGCGACCAGAAGCAGGAGGGCGATGGCAATGACGATCTTGCGATCGAGTGATCGGAGAAGGAAGGCCGTAATCATGCTTCCACCGCCCTTCCTTTGAGTGCGAAGAGCCCGCGGGGACGCTTCTGGATGAAGAGAATGATGAGGACGAGCACCAGGATCTTGCCGAGCACGGCGCCGGCAAAGGGCTCGAGGAACTTGTTGACGACGCCGAGCGAGAGGGCACCGACCAGCGTGCCCCAGAGATTGCCGACACCGCCGAAGACGACGACCATGAAGCTGTCGATGATGTAGGATTGACCGAGGTTCGGCGAGACGTTGTCAATCTGGCTGAGCGCCACGCCGGCGATACCGGCAATGCCCGAGCCGAGCGCGAAGGTGAAGGCATCGACCCAACCGGTGCGGATGCCCATCGACGACGCCATGCGGCGGTTCTGCGTAACGGCGCGCATCTGCAGGCCAAAGGCGGACCGTTTGAGCAGCAGGAGCAGCGCCACAAAGACCACCATCGAAAAGACGATGATCCACAGTCGGTTCCAGGTGATGGAGAGCCCGCCGAGATCGAAGACGCCGGACATCCAGGTCGGATTGCGGACCTCGCGGTTGGTCGGGCCGAAGATGCTGCGCACCGCCTGCTGCAGGATCAGCGACACCCCCCAGGTGGCGAGCAGCGTTTCGAGCGGCCGACCGTAGAGATAGCGGATCACGGCGCGCTCGATCAACAGACCGACGAAGCCGGTAAAGACGAAGGCCGCAGGCACAGCAAAGGCCAGCGAATAATCGGCAAGCTCAGGAAAGGCGGAGGTTATGTATTCCTGCACGACATAGGTCGTATAGGCACCGATCATCACCATTTCGCCATGCGCCATGTTGATGACGCCCATGACGCCGAAGGTGATGGCAAGGCCGATCGCGGCAAGCAGCAGCACCGAGCCGAGAGACAATCCGTACCAGATGTTCTGGACGATGTCCCACAGCGCCAGGCTGCGATTGATGGAACTGATATCCGCCTGGATCGCCGGCTTCAGATCTTCAGGCGCGGTTTCGAGGGTGGTCGTGAGGATGGTCAGCGCATCGCGATTGCCGCGCGCCGCGATCGTATCGATCGCAGCCTTCTTGTCTTCGACGCTCGCATCCGTCTTGAGCAGCAGCACTGCGCGCGCCGCTTCCATCGTATTCTTGATCTCTGCATCCTTTTCGGCCGCCAGCGCCGAGTTCAGCAGGTCGAGATTGGCGGGATCGGCATCTTTCAGGAGGCCCTGCGCCGCGGCAAGCCGCGCGGAACGGTCCGGGCTCATCAGCGTCAGTTGGCTGGTGGCGGCGCTGATGACGCCGCGAAGCGCGTTGTTGATCTTGACCTTCGTCATCAGATCCGGATCGACATCTGCAGCGGGTTCGCCGGTGATCGGATCGGAATAGGTCGGTTCGTCATCGGTACCCCCCTGGAGAAGAACCGGGCCGCCATCAGAATTGACGTAGAGAAGGCCGTCGCTCAACTGCTGCAGGATCTGGCTGACATGCTGGTCCTTGGAGGCGACCAGCGCTTTGATGGCCGCTTCGCGTTCCGGGAAGTCGCCGACGCCGAGCGCGTCGATGAGCACATGGATATCGTCCTGAGCCTGGGCTTCGCTCGAGATTATCGCGCCCGAAAGTGTCAGGCCCGAAAATGTCAGGCAAACCGTGATGAGGAAAATCTTTATGGCGCGATACATCGGCTTTCTCGCCCTTGATAGTGTTGGCCTGGCGGCGCAATCGCTGGGACGGAGCTTCCGCCCGGGATCAAACCCGGACGGAAGCCTTCAGGCAATCATTGGATCGGGGCCGTACTCAGGAACCCTTGCCACCGCACTTGCCCGTAGCAACGTTGAAGTTGCCGCAGGACATCGGCTTGCGCCAATCGGAGATCAGGTCCTTGGAATCAGGTAGGTAATCCGACCATTCGTCACCGACGACGGCAGGTGTCTGCTGGACGATTTCGAACTGGCCGTCGGCCTGGATTTCACCGATCAGCACCGGTTTGGTGATGTGGTGGTTCGGCATGACGGTCGCATAACCGCCGGAGAGGTTCGGAACGCTGACGCCGATGATGGTGTCGAGAACCTTGTCGGTGTCGGTCGTGCCGGCAGCCTGGACGGCCTTAACCCATGCGTTGAAACCGATATAGGCGGCTTCCATCGGGTCGTTCGTCACGCGCTTGTCGTTCTTGGTGAAAGCGTGCCAGTCCTTGATGAACTTCTTGTTGGCAGGGCTTTCGACCGACTCGAAGTAGTTCCAGGCAGCGAGATGGCCGACGAGCGGCTTGGTGTCGAGACCGGCAAGCTCTTCTTCGCCGACCGAGAAGGCGACGACGGGAATGTCGGTTGCCTTGATGCCCTTGTTCCCCAGTTCCTTGTAGAAGGGAACGTTGGCATCGCCGTTGATCGTCGAGACGACGGCGGTCTTCTTGCCGGCCGAACCGAATTCCTTGATCTTGGAAACTTCGGTCTGCCAGTCGGAGAAGCCGAACGGCGTGTAGTTGGTCATGATATCTTCTTTCGGAATACCCTTCGAAATCAGATATGCCTCGAGAATCTTGTTGGTCGTGCGCGGATAAACGTAGTCCGTACCTTCGAGAACGAAGCGCTTGACGCCCTCTTTTTCCATCAGGTAGTCGACAGCAGGAATGGCCTGCTGGTTCGGAGCAGCGCCGGTGTAGAAGATGTTGCGCGAGGACTCTTCGCCTTCATACTGGACCGGGTAGAAGAGGATCGAGTTGGTCTCTTCGAAAACCGGCAGAACGGACTTGCGCGACGAGGACGTCCAGCAACCGAAGACGGCCGCAACCTTGTCCTTCTGGATCAACTCACGTGCCTTTTCGGCAAACAGCGGCCAGTCGGAAGCCGGGTCGACGACGACGGCCTCAAGCTTCTTGCCGAGAAGGCCGCCCTTCTTGTTCTGCTCGTCGATGAGCATCAGCATGGCGTCCTTGAGCGTGGTCTCGGAGATGGCCATGGTGCCGGAAAGCGAGTGCAGAATGCCGACCTTGATCGTGTCGTCGGCGGCAACCGCACCGCTGAAGGCAGCCGAGGCCGCCATGACGGCGCCGAGTGCAGCGCCAGTAATAGTAGTTCTGAGATTCATCTGGTTGAGCCCCTCTTCTTGTTCCGCAACAGGCCGGAAACGGAGATTAACTGTTGCTTAAGGGACTATCGGGCGCTGCAGCGCAAAAACACATACGCAAAATGACGTAGGCGCGGGGGTCAAACAGGCAGACCAGGGAAGGAAGGGCATCCCCCGCAGCAGGGATGCCCTATCTCGATACCGGAATTTATCCGTCGATCGTCAAGGTAACTGAGGTCGGGCCGTAGGATAGGCTCGCCTTGTGGCCGGAAACCGTGACCTTGCCGAAGGTGCCAGTCACGGCACTCGCCTTCAGGATTTCGATCTTCGTTCCAGGCGTTGGGGCATAGCCATCGGCAATCGTCACGTCGAGGTCGCCGGCCAGCACTGCCTTGCCTTCGACAACCAGCGTGCCCGCGCCGTTTTCGCCGAGCGCCGACTTCGTCATGGCATTGGCGACCTGCTGATAGTCACCGCTCACGGTCAAAGGCTTGTCGGCCGCCAGAACGAGCGAGCCGCCATTGAGCGTCAGCCCGCCACGACCGAAGGCCGACGGCGACAAGGCCACCAGCGCGCCCTCTTCCAGCACGGTGCCGCCGGAATAGCTGTTGGCGCCTGAAAGCCCGAGGATGCCGTTGCCGCGCTTCACCAGCCTGCCCTTGCCGGTAATGTCGTTCCGCCAGGTGTCGATCGAATTGAACCCGCCCTTTGCCGCGTCCATCGTCACGGTCACCTCCTGTTCGAACGCAGCGTAACCGTCGGCGGCGGCAAACAGGTTGAGACGGCCGTAACCTTCCGCATCGTCGAGGAGCGGGTAGCCGGAGGCGATCTCCGTCGTCTTCAGCACGTCGCGGCGCTGCTCGCCGTCCAGATAGGGCAGACGCGTTTCGAGAAGCGCTTCGGCGCCCTGCGGCACCCGCGCCGGCTGATCGGTCGCATGGATCGTCGGCAGGCCGTAGCTTAGGCGCTGCAGCACGTAGGCGCGATTGGCGTCATGATCGGCGAAACGGTCTGCGGCAAGCGGTGCCGCGTGGGCAGCGACTTCCAGCGCTCCTGCATCCGCAACGCCTGACTTGGCGATAAGCCATGCCTGCGCTTGGGCGTAAGCATCGCTCTTCAGCGCCGCATTGTCGGCCTTGTTCAGATTGTAGACGACCGTAGCGGTGCCGAGCATCCGGCCGCCCATCACGTCGAGAGGAGAATGCATGCCGGCGAGGATGCGGTCTTCACCCAGCTCGCTGGCGCGCGTGATCATTTCCTGAAAACGCTGCGGCACGAGGTAGGCCATGGCCAGCGCATCCCGCCAGGCTTCCGCCGTATGCCCGCTGGGGAAGCCGCCGTCCTCGACCGGCTTGCCGCTCTTGGCGGGCTCCAGCGTCGGGACGACCGATACGTCCTGGCTCCAGCGATAGGGACGGCCATATTTGAAATAGCGCTTGGCCGGTTCCGTCGAACCGTCACCGCTTGCGGCGTTGATGAAGTCGATTGCAAGGCCCATGTCGGGGTTGGCATCGGTCTTGTTTTCCGTATCCGGCTTGCTGCCGGCGCCGCGATTGTTGCCCTTGTCATCGTATTTGACCGTCGTCGCATCGACCGCCACCGCGGTGATCGTGGTGTTCTGCTTCGAGCCGGCCTTCCAGGCAGCCGTCAGCGGGCCGAGGCCGTCGACGATACTGGCATTCTTGCCGCGCCGATCGTCGAGATAGGCGGCCACCGCTTGATCGGCCGTCCGCGCCCGCGTCGCATTGACGACATAGGCGATGTTCGCATCATGGACGGCCTGGTTGACGATATGGCCGTCGGTCTTGCTGGCGGGAATACCGTCCCAATCCGTCTTGGCGACAGCCGGGCAATTGTCCTTGGCCGGGGCCTCGACACCCGCATCGACGAAAGGCGTGCGCGGAGTCCAGATTTCGAGGAAGCCGGAGAGAAGGTGAACGGCGGCGTTGGTGTCTGCCGTCGAGAAGCAGGCGTCACCGCGCTTGTTGGTGTTTCCGGCCTCCACATAAGGAACTTTGGCCGCCGTGGCCTGCTCGGCGCTGGCAAGCGATGGCACGATCGAAAGAAGGCAGACGAGGGCGGTGCTCCGGCGGCAGAGGCTTAAAACAGACATGGTGATACCCGAAATGGTTGAACGAACGCCGGGAGAGTTAGAGCTCTTATGTGACGGATCAATTGCAAATATATTGCCATTCTGTGAACCAGTCGGTGCCCGCCTCTTGCCTTTCCCAACCATCCCGCCAAAACTGCCAGAGAGACGATGAGCCCAACCGGAATGCCGGAAAGGAAGACATGGCAGCGCGCCAACGCATCATTCCGGTGAGACGCGAATACAATCGCTGGGTCGCCAACCAGACGCTGGAAGATTACGCGTTGCGCTTCACCGCAAAGAGCGCTCGCCATTTCTCCTCGCAGCGCATCTCGCAGACGGCGATCGGCGCGATCTCCTTCCTGGCGCTGGAGGCGATTGGCGGCGCGATCACCCTCTCCTACGGCACCACCAACGCCTTTTACGCCATTATCGTCGCCTCGGTCGCCATGCTGGCGATCGGCCTGCCGATCAGCCGCTACGCCATCCGCCACGGCGTCGACATCGATCTTCTGACGCGCGGCGCGGGCTTCGGCTATATCGGCTCGACCATCACCTCGCTGATCTATGCAAGCTTCACCTTCATGCTGTTTGCGATCGAGGCATCGATCATGTCCGGAGCGCTGGAGCTCACTCTCGGCATCCCGCTCTGGATCGGCTACATCATCAGCGCCGTCATGGTCATCCCGCTGGTGACGCACGGCGTGCGGCTGATCAGCAAGTTTCAGCTGATGACCCAGCCCTTCTGGATCGTGCTGAATATCCTACCCTTCATCTTCATCGCCTTGCTGGACTGGGAAAAATTCGATCTCTGGCGCGCCTTTGCCGGCATCCGCCATGCCTCCGGTCCGCCCGGCACCATCGCCGAATTCGATCTGGTGGAGTTCGGCGCTGCTTCTGCCGTCATCCTGGCGCTGATGTCGCAGATCGGCGAACAGGCCGACTTCCTGCGCTTCCTGCCGCCGGATCCACAGCGCAAGTGGCGCCATCGCCTGGCGATCTTTCTCGCCGGGCCCGGCTGGGTCATCATCGGCGCCCCGAAGCTGCTTGCCGGTTCATTCCTGGTCGTGCTGACCTTCGCCTCGGGTGTCCCCCTCGATCGCGCCGCCGACCCGGCGCAGATGTATCTGACCGCCTTCGGCTACATGGTCCCCTGGCACAATGCGGCGCTGCTGTTGATGGCCGCCTTCGTCGTCGTCTCGCAGCTGAAGATCAACGTGATGAACGCCTATGCAGGCTCCCTCGCCTGGTCGAACTTCTTCTCGCGGCTGACCCACAGCCATCCCGGCCGCGTCATCTGGTTGGTCTTCAACGTCGCAATTGCCCTGCTTTTGATGGAACTCGGCATTTACCGGCTGCTGGAGGAGACGCTCGGCATCTTCTCGATCATCGCAATGGCCTGGCTCTGCACGATCTCCGCCGATCTCTTCATCAACAAGCCGCTGGGTCTTGCTCCCCCCGGCATCGAGTTCAAGCGCGCCCACCTCTACGATATCAACCCGGTCGGCCTCGGCGCCATGACGCTGTCGGCGACGGTGTCGCTGATTGCCCATTTCGGTGCCTTCGGCGACATCGCCGCCTCGCTCGCCCCCTACATCACCCTCGTCATCGCCCTAATCGCCTCGCCTGTCATCGCCTGGGCGACGAAGGGCAAGTTCTACCTCGCCCGCAAGCCGCGCCAGAGCTGGAAGAACCTGACGAGCATTACCTGCTCGGTCTGCGAACACCCGTTCGAGCCAGAGGACATGGCCTGGTGCCCGGCCTACGCCGCGCCGATCTGCTCGCTCTGCTGTTCGCTCGACAGCCGCTGCCACGACATGTGCAAGCCCGCCGCCCGTTTCAACGCGCAGGTCGGCACCGTCGCCAAGGCGCTGCTGCCGGAAGCCATTCTGGGGAAGCTGGCGACGCGCCTCGGCCGCTACGGCATCGCCGTCGTGCTGGCATTGACCGCCATCGGCGCGATCCTGGCGATGATCGCCCATCAGGTCGCCTCCGCCTCACCCGCGACCGCCGAAGTCGTCAACCGCACCATCTTCATCGTCTTCTTCGTCTTCTCGGTAATTTCAGGCGTTGTCTGCTGGTTCTATGTGCTCGCCCATGACAGCCGCGTCGTTGCCGAGGAGGAATCCTCGCGCCAGAACACACTGCTGCTCAAGGAAATCGCCGCCCACAAGAAGACCGACGCCGCCCTGCAGAACGCCAAAGAGACGGCCGAGGCCGCCAACCGCGCCAAGAGCCGCTACGTCGTCGGGCTCAGCCATGAGCTGCGCACGCCGCTGAACGCCGTACTCGGCTATGCCCAGATCCTCGAACGCGACGAGACCATCCCGGCGCCGCGCCAATCCTCGATCAAGGTCATTCGCCGCAGCGCCGAACACCTCTCCGGGCTGATCGACGGCCTGCTCGATATTTCCAAGATCGAGGCCGGCCGCCTTCAGGTCTATTCCAACGAGATCAACATCCAGGACTTTCTCGACCAGATCGTCGATATGTTCCGCCCGCAGGCGCAGGCAAAGGGGCTTACCTTCATCCATGAGCGCTCGCCGGCCTTACCGCAATTCGTCCGCACCGACGAAAAGCGCCTGCGCCAGATCCTGGTCAACCTGCTCTCCAATGCCATCAAGTTCACCGACGAAGGCAGCGTCATCTTCGATGTCGGCTATCGCAGCCAGGTCGCGACCTTCACCGTCACTGACACCGGCCGCGGCATCACGGAGAAAGACCTGACCCGCATCTACGAACCCTTCCAGCGCGGCGAGGCTGAAAGCGTGCGGCCAATGCCGGGGCTTGGCCTCGGCCTCACCATCACCCGGCTTCTGACCAACACGCTCGGCGGCGAGATTTCGGTCTCGAGCGTGAAGGACGAAGGCTCGACCTTCCGGGTCCGGCTGATGCTGTCCGCCGTCATGCGCGCCGTGGCCGCCGCACCGCAAGAAAAGCGCATTGTCGG
Organism: Rhizobium sp. P1_E1; assembly: GCF_056406015.1. Lineage (NCBI taxonomy): Bacteria > Pseudomonadati > Pseudomonadota > Alphaproteobacteria > Hyphomicrobiales > Rhizobiaceae > Rhizobium > Rhizobium sp. P1_E1. The sequence goes on from NZ_JBFUAY010000024.1 coordinate 47,484, forward strand.
TTACGACGGCCCGCGCCGCACGGTCGTGGTCGTCGACGATAACGAGGACCACCGCGAGATGATGCGCGAAATCCTGGCGCCGCTCGATTTCATCGTGCTGACGGCGGCAGGCGGCGGCGAATGCGTGACGCTGATCGAGGGCATCATACCGGACCTCTTCCTTGTCGATATCCTGATGCCCGGCATGAACGGCTGGCAGCTCGTCTCGCGTCTGCGCGAGGCCGGTCAGACGGCGCCAGTGCTGATGCTTTCGGCCAATATTGGTGATGCAGCGGTTCTCAGCGACAGTGACGACAGCCATAACGATGCGATCGGCAAACCGGTCGACATCCGCCAGCTGCGCGACAAGCTCGCCCTGCATCTTGGCCTGAAATGGATCTTTGCCGATGCCGCGCCAGCCGTTCCTGTTAAGATCGAAGCGCCGATGCTGAGCCCAGGCGCTGCCCATATCCAGGAATTGCTGCGGCTCGGCGAGATCGGCTATATCAGAGGTATCGAAGCCAAGCTTTCCGACCTTGCCAAGGTGGAGGCAAATCAGCCATTCACAGAGGAACTTCGCGCCTATGTCGCCGCCTTCGATCTCGCCGGCTTCATGACCTTCCTGCACGACTTCGACGAAAAGGTGGAACCCATTGCCTGAGCCGGCCCTCCCCCGCGACATCGTTCTGCTCGTCGACGACTCGGCCGAAGCACTCGGCTTCTTGACCGACGCACTCGAACAATCCGGCTTCTCGGTGCTGATCGCCACGTCGGGCACGGCCGCACTTGGTATCGTCGAGCGCATCACGCCCGATATCATCCTGCTCGACGCGGTGATGCCCGCCATGGACGGCTTCGAGACCTGCCGTCGGCTGAAGGCGAATGCCGCGGTGGCACAGGTGCCTGTCATCTTCATGACCGGCCTGACCGRGACCGAGCATGTCGTGCACGCGCTGGAATCCGGCGGCGTCGATTATCTCAGCAAGCCAATCAACATCGATGAACTGCGCGCCCGCATCCGTGTCCATCTGCGCAACGCTCGCTCGGCCCAAAGCGCCCGCATCGCACTGGACGCGGCCGGCCGCCATCTGCTGGCTGTCAAGGGCGACGGTGCCATCCACTGGTCAACGCCGCAAGCCACACGGCTGGTCAATGCGGCCATGGGCAGCGACGACGGCATGGAAATCGTCGTCCACCATATCGCCGACTGGATGCGCGACCGCGTCGCCGCGGTGCGCGACGGCATCATCTCCGTTGCCCATGCCGGCCAAGCGGCGCTGCAGCTCGCCTTCCTCGGCGCAATCGGCCCTGACGAATATCTCTTCCGCCTCACTGCCGCCAATCAGCGCAGCGACGACGCGGTGCTGCGCCAGCGGTTTTCGCTCACCCAGCGCGAATCCGAAGTGCTGCTCTGGATTGCCAAGGGCAAGGCCAACCGCGACATCGGCGAAATATTGGGACTGTCGGCGCGGACGGTGAACAAGCACCTCGAACAGATTTATGTGAAGCTCGGCGTCGAGAACCGTGCATCAGCCGCCGTGAAGGCCACGCATGTGCTGCACGAGATGTGAGATGGCGTTGGCGGCTGGTCGCTAAACCACCCGATCCGGCACATCCCTGCCCTCGAAAAACGCCGCCACGTTGTCGACCACCTTCATGCCCATGGCGGTCCGCGTCTCTTCCGTGGCGCTGCCGAGATGCGGCAGCACCATGACGTTCTCCATCCGCCGCAGCGCCTCCGGGACATCAGGTTCCGCCTCGTAGACGTCAAGCCCGGCGCCGCGGATCGTGCCCGCCTTGAGCGCTGCAATCAGCGCCGCCTCATCCACCACGTCGCCACGCGCCGTATTGATGAGAAAGGCGCCCGGCTTCATCGCCGTAAGCCGTGCCGCATTTATCAGGTGTCGGTTCTCTGCTCCACCGGGGCAATGCAGCGAGACGAAATCGGCCACCGCCAGCACGGCCTCGATGGTTGGCAGTTGCCGCGCGCCGTAACGCGCCGCCTCCGCCGGATCGATCGGTGAACGGTTGAAGAACACCACATCCATGCCGAAGCCGAAATGGCAGCGTTGCGCGAAGGCCTTGCCGATTCGGCCGAAACCGATGATGCCGACCGTCTTCCGGGTCACCTTGGTGCCGACCATATGCGTCGGGCACCAGCCCTTCCATTCACCAGCGCGTACCTGCCGCTCGCCCTCGCTGCCGCGCCGGGCAACGGAGAGCAGCAGCAACATGGCGATATCGGCCGTGCAGTCGGTCAGCACGCCCGGCGTGTTTGTGACCGCAATGCCTCTGTCCCTGGCAGCGGATATATCGATGTGATTGTAGCCGACGCCGAAATTGCCGAGGATCTTGGTGACAACAGACAGGCCGTCGAAGACAGCGGCGGGCAACCGATCGGAAACCGTCGGCAGTACGGCATCATAAGTCGAGAGCGCCAGCCTTAGCTCGTTTTCACCGAGCGGAATATCGTCAGGATTGAACGTCACGTCGAAACGTTCGGCAAGGACGGCTTCCACCGTGGCTGGCCAGCGCCGGGTGACGAGAATGCGGGGTTTGGACATGGACGGTTCCACTCAACGCTTCAAAACGATGCCAAGAGTTAGACCAGCCAGGCGAAAATTGAAACGTCCGCAAAAAGAAAGAAGCCCGGTCGGAACCGGGCTTCGATAATCATGTCCCATAAAGGGGAACGAAGCTTACATGCCCTGCGGGAAGTAGCTGTACTTGCCGTCCGGACCCTTCTTCCATTCGTACATGATGTAGCCGGGGATCTTCGGATCGCCCTTTTCATCGAACGAAATATCGCCGAGAACGGTCGGGAACGGGCCCTTTTCCTTCATAGCCTTGGCAACGGCCTCAGGATCCAGCGAGCCGGCAGCCTTGGCGGCCCCGGCAATCGTCTGCATCGCAGCGTAGGAATAGAGCGTGTAGGCTTCCGGATTGAAACCAGCGGCCTTGAACTTTTCGACGAGTTCCTTGTTCGCAGGGTTCGCCGTCGGATCGGGGCCGAAGGTGTTCAGCGTACCGGCGACGGCGTCGCCAGCGATCGAGGCCAGTTCGTTCGAAACGATACCGTCGCCCGAAACCAGCGTCGCCTTCAGGCCCTGGTCAGCCGCCTGACGGATGATGAGACCGGCTTCGGTGTGCAGACCACCCCAATAGATGATCGAGACGCCGGCTTCCTTCATCTTGGCGATGAGGGCCGAGAAGTCCTTGTCGCCGACATTGATGCCTTCGTAAATGACTTCCGTCACGCCTGCGGCGTTCATAGCCTTCTTGGTTTCGTCGGCAAGGCCCTGACCGTAGGGGGTCTTGTCGTGAACGACAGCGATCTTCGCGTCCTTGAAGTGATCGGCAAGATACTTGCCGGCGATGGCACCCTGCTGGTCGTCACGGCCGCAGGTGCGGAACGTGTTCCAGAGGCCCCGTTCCGTGAAGGTCGGGTTCGTCGCGGCCGGGGTGATTTCGAGGATGCCGTTTTCGGCATAGACTTCCGAAGCCGGAATCGAAACGCCCGAGTTGAAGTGGCCGATGACGAACTTGACGCCGTCAGCAGCGAACTTGTTGGCAACCGAAATGCCCTGCTTCGGGTCGGAGACGTCGTCGCCGAGTTCGATCTTGATCTGCTCGCCGTTAATGCCGCCAGCAGCGTTGATGTCGGCGGCTGCCTGTTCAGCACCCTTCTGGAGCTGAGCGCCGAACGCGGCGTTCGGACCAGTCAGCGGACCAGCGACAGCGATGAGAACGTCGGCCCACGCGTTGCCGCTGAAGGCGAGCATCGCCGTCAGAGCCACTGCCGACAGAAGAGACTTCTTCATATTATTACTCCCAATTTTTGGGCGGGTTCCGGTCCAAGGCCCAGCGCACTACCCACCATTGACTGCGCCAGGAAAGCTGTTCCACTCGGAAGGCAATTCATGCCTAGTTTCAACGGACTGTCAATGTTTGTCCTTCCACGAAAACGCGGAAGTCTTTTCGTACAGCCAGTAATAGTTGTTAACCATCTGATTGGTGCGGCGGTGGCGGAAGCCGGCCGTCGAGAAGACCAGCAGCGTCACGAAATCGAGGATATAGTAGAAGGTGCTAAGCATTGGCCCATTGAACAGGGCATGATGCAGGAACTGCATCGCCCAGGCGAGCAGAAATGTATAGACGATGACCAGCGGATAGTCGCTCCAGCCCTCGGCAACCGCTTTGCCGGCGCGCCAGGCCGTCCAGAAGCCTAAGAGCAAGACGATGACACGGATCGCCACAAGGGGGCCGACATCCGCTTCGAAGAAAAGTCCCTGCATGTCAAACTCTCCTTTCGACCTAGTGTCTTCCGCCTTCGAGATAGGCGGCGCGGACCTCGGGATTGGCAAGAAGCTCCTTGCCGGAGCCGCTCATCGTCACCTTGCCGTTCACCATCACGTAGGCGCGGTGAGAAAGCCTGAGGGCGGCGAACGCGTTCTGCTCGACGAGGAAAACGGTCAGCCCCTCCGCCTCGTTGAGCTTCTTGATCGCCTCGAAGATGCCCTTGACGATCAGCGGCGCAAGACCGAGCGAGGGTTCGTCGAGAAGCAGCAACTTCGGGCGCGCCATCAGCGCGCGGCCGATCGACAGCATCTGCTGCTCACCGCCCGAAAGTGTTCCGCCGCGCTGGGCGTGACGTTCCTTGAGACGCGGGAAGAGCGTGAAGATCTTCTCAACGTCTTCGGCGAAGTGTTTCAGATTGTCGAGGCCTGCGCCCATCTGAAGATTTTCCAGAACCGTCATGCGCGGGAAGATGCGGCGGCCTTCTGGCGACTGTGCAATGCGTAGACGGGCAATTTCATGCGTCGGCATGCGGGTGATGTCGCGGCCCTCGAAGACCACCGAACCGGTGCGGGCCTGCGGGCTGCCGCAGATCGTCATCATCAGTGTCGACTTGCCGGCGCCATTGGCGCCGATCAGGCTGACGATCTCGCCCTTGTTGACGTGGACATCGACGCCGGCCAGCGCGCGGATATTGCCGTAATAGGTTTCGACGCTGTTGACCTGAAGGAGCGGTTGACCGGTCATTACTTCATCGCCCATCAGTTTGCGCCTCCTTCGAGCTGCTCGACGGCTGCGATCACCTCTTCCACTTCTTCATCCTCGACACCGAGATAGGCCGCGATAACCCTCGGATCGTTCTTCACGTGATCCGGCGTGCCATCGGAAATCTTCTGACCATATTCGAGGACGACGACGTGGTCGGAGATTTCCATGACCACCGACATGTCGTGCTCGATCAGCAGGATCGACGTTCCTGTTTCGGCGCGAATGCTCTTCAGCAGCGCGTTGAGCGTTGCCGATTCCCGGGGGTTGAGGCCGGCAGCCGGTTCATCCAGGCAAAGCAGCTCGGGGCCAGTGCACATGGCGCGGGCAATTTCGAGACGCCGCTGGGCGCCGTAGGGCAGGTCGCCGGCGGGGTCGTCGGCGCGGTCGATCAGGTCGGCCTTCTCAAGCCAGAAACGGGCAAGCTCGATCGCCCCGGCCGCTTCCCGCTTATAGGGGCCGACACCGATGAGGCCGAGGATCGTATAACCTGATGCCTTCATCAGCTTGTTGTGCTGGGCAACCAGCAGGTTTTCTAGAACGGTCAGGCCGGAGAACAGCCGGATGTTCTGGAAGGTACGTGCGACCTTGGCTTCCCTGGTGATGCGAAAGTCCGGAAGGCGCTCCAGCAGGTATTGCTTGCCGCTCTTCTGGTTGAACGTGATCATGCCCATCGTCGGCTTGTAGAAGCCGGTGATGCAGTTGAAGACGGTGGTCTTGCCGGCGCCGTTCGGCCCGATCAGCGCGGTGATATCGCCGCGCTTGGCTTCGAAGGAGAAGTCGTTGATGGCCATAAGGCCGCCGAACTTCATCGACAGGTGTTCGACCTTGAGAAGAGTGTCGTCAGACATCGTATTCGTTACGGGGCTCATCAACCATGGCCCTCCTTGATGAAGCTTCCGGATATCGCCTTGCGCTCTCGGAGGAAGGCTGTCGGCTCACGCGAGCCGACGAAGCCGCGCGGCTTGAACAACATGACGACGACCATGGCGAGGCCGAAGATCAACATGCGGTAGAGTTCCGGCGTAAAATCGGGTCCGAAGATGAGTTTTAGGAAGTCCATGCTGCGCAACAACTCGGTGCCGCCGACCATGACGATGGCGGCGATCGCRATGCCGGTCAACGAGCCCATGCCGCCGAGAACGACGATAGCGAGAATGACGGCCGATTCCAGGAAGACGAAGGATTCCGGCGAAACGAAGCCCTGGCGGGCGGCGAAGAACGAGCCGGCGAAACCGGCAAACATCGCGCCCGTCGCAAAGGCGGTGAGTTTGGTCGTCACCGTATTGATACCGAGCGAACGGCAGGCGATCTCGTCTTCGCGCAAGGCTTCCCAGGCGCGTCCGATCGGCATGCGGCGCAGCCGGATGGTGACATAGGCCGTCAGCATGCAGAGCGCCAGGATCAGGTAAAAGAGGAAGATCTTGTAATAGGCCGAGGAGATCGGCAGGTGAAAGAGCTTGGCAAAGCCGCCGGCCGTCGCATCGAAGGGAATGCCGAAGAGTGTTGCCTTCGGGATGCTCGAGATACCGAAAGTGCCCTTCGTCACTTCAGTCCAGTTGATGAGGACGAGACGAATGATTTCACCGAAGGCAAGCGTCACGATGGCCAGGTAATCGCCGCGCAGGCGCAGCACCGGGAAGCCGAGAATGACGCCCCAGAGTGCCGCGAAGATGCCCGAAAGCGGCAGCAGTACCCAGAAGGACAGGCCGAAATAGCTCGAAAGCAGCGCGTAGGAATAAGCGCCAACAGCATAGAAGGCGACATAGCCGAGGTCGAGCAGGCCGGCGAGGCCGACGACGATGTTCAGCCCCCAGGCGAGCATTACATAGATCAGGATCTGGATGCCGAAATTGTCGACATATGTCAGCGAGCCCTGAGGGCCTTTGAACGCCACCACCACCATGGGATAAAGCAGCAGCGCGATCAGCGCGATCTTCAGGAAATGCCGGTGGAAGAAGCTCTTCTCGGTTGAGATGTCGAGTTCGCCCTGTCTCGACTTTGCCAGCTTGCGGCTATCGAGATGCGGCCGCAGGAAAACCACCGTGGCGAAGCGGCCGATGGCGGCGACCGCGACGAAGATCGCAAGCAGGCCCCAGCGCTGGACAATGATCAGCTCGTTGCTGATGTTCTGGTCGGTCTTGAGGCCGACATAGAGAACGAACATGCCGAACGACAGGACGGCGGCGAAAAGAGCTTCGGTAAGGCCTTTGCGGACAAGTCCGGCATCGGGCTTGCCTGCAGAATTTTCGATGTTTGCCATGACGTTATACCTTCTCGACTTCCGGCCGCCCGAGGATGCCGGTCGGCTTGAAGATCAACACGAAAGCCAGGATCGCAAAGGTCGCGACGTCCTTATAGGCGATGGTGAAGTATGCCGACCACAGCGACTCGATAAGGCCGATAAGGAGGCCGCCGAAGACGGCGCCGGGTAACGAACCGATACCGCCGAGAACGGCTGCCGTGAAGGCCTTCACACCGGGCGTGAAGCCGTCGTTAAACGAGGCGACGCCATAATACATCAGGTACATCGTGCCGGCGACGGCTGCGAGTGCCGCACCCATAACGAAAGTGATCGAGATCGTCTGGTCGACGTTGACGCCGAGCAGCGCTGCCATCTTGCGATCCTGCTCAGTGGCGCGCTGGGCACGGCCGAGTGCGGTACGATTGACGATGTACCAGAAGATCGTGAGCAGCACTGCCGTGATCACGATGATGATGATCTGTTTCAGCGACACCGAAATGTTGCCGAACTGGTAGACCGAGCTCACCATCGGCGGAATCGGCTTGTTGCGTGGACCCTGCGTCACCTGGATGAAATTGGACAGCGTGATCGACATGCCGATCGCGGTGATCAGCGGCGCCAGGCGGAAGGAACCGCGCAGGGGACGGTATGCGACGCGCTCAATCGTCCAGTTCCACAAGCTCGTCATCAACATCGCGACGACAAGCATCGCCAGCAGCAGAACTGCCACCGGGAGACCTGCGAAGATGGATGTGAGGACGAGGAAGACGATAAGAGCGGCGAAACCACCGAGCATGAAGATGTCGCCATGGGCGAAATTGATCATGCCGATAATGCCGTAAACCATCGTATAGCCAATAGCCACAAGGCCATAGATGGATCCGAGCGTCAGCCCATTTAAGAGCTGCTGGACGAAATACTCCATATGTCGTTTTCCCCTGGATGCGAGCGAAACACGCTGCATCTCTTTTTGGTTCTTCAGTTCTCCGTTTCAGAGAACCTCATAGGCCGAATGCATAGCGGTTTCGTTGGAAATGTGAAGACAAAAAGGATTTACTCCGACAGATTCTTGTCAGAACAGGCCTAACTGGCGCGTTTTGAACCAAAATCCACAGAAAAACGGCAGAGCAGGGCCTATTTTTAGCCAGAAACTGCCACGGGCTTAACCATGCGGAGATATCGCCGTCGATTTCCTGCCCCGCTTGCTGCGTAAGCTATTCCACAGAATTGGAAGATGGAGCAAATTCAGACCCCAAGGCAGCCTCTCTGACGAATGCCATTTCACGAACAATACCCGATCTTCGTCTGACAAGGCCGAAAACTTATGGTAGCATCATCAAGCTGTGTATTGAGGGATGCAGAGCATGACGGGGAACACCATATAACTTAAGTATCTGGTTGTAATAGGGATGGTTTGCGGACGAGCGACAACGGGGTGCTCGCCGCGTGGCGAACGGCAAAAGGACAATGCTGAGGACATTTGAAAAGGCGGCACTCGAAGCCGGCAGGGCCATCATCACGGTCTTGCGCGAAGGCTTCCCCGTCGCCATGAAGGCGGATGCCAGTCCGGTCACGGTCGCCGACGAGGAGGCTGAACGCATCATCCTCGCTCATCTCGCCAGAGATTATCCCGAAATACCCGTCGTGGCGGAAGAATCGGTCGCCGCCGGAAAAGTGCCCGACATTGCCGGCCGCGGCTTCTTTCTTGTCGACCCTCTCGACGGGACCCGCGAGTTCGTCGACGGACGGCAGGAATTCACCGTCAACATCGCCTATATCGAGAACGGCGCCCCGGTGGCGGGCATCGTCTACGCGCCAGCGCTCGGACTTGCCTTCTCGGGAGAACGCGGCCACGCCGAAAGGCTCGTCGTCGCGGACGATTTCACGGTTGGCGCACGCAGCACAATCACTGTGCGCGAGCAGCCTGACGACAGGCTGGCGCTTGCAAGCCTTCGCCACAACAGCCCGGAGACCGGAAGCTTCCTCGCCGACCACGCGATCTTCAAATGCACCAATATCGGCTCCTCGCTGAAATTCTGCCTGCTGGCCGAAGGCAAGGCCGACGTCTACCCGCGTTTCACCCGCACGATGGAATGGGACACCGCGGCCGGCGATGCGGTGCTGCGCGCCGCTGGCGGTTCGACGGTGACGCTGGACGGAACGCCGCTGACCTATGGCAAGACGGGAACCGCGGCCGATTTCGACTTCGCCAACCCGAACTTCATCTCCTGGGGCGGCAGGAAACGCGTCCTCGAACCGGCGTGACCATCCTTAAGATCGTTGAATACCGGCAAGCGGCGCGATTCTCTGCATCGTAACCATGAGCTCAGACCTGTCGCGACAATCTGCGACCGGCCTCGGGCATGCGCGCCTCAACTGCGCAAGCGTCCCTCCGTAAAGCGCATCCACGATCCCCTCTCCAGCTGTGAAGTGATTCGCGTTATCGGGCCTCACTGAGCGATTCGGGCCGCAAATTCGTTGTCCTGCATCTTTTCAAGACGCTGCGCGCCATCAATCTTGCCTTGATTTTGTCACATTTCGGCACGGCTTCGACAGTGATCGATATCTTCATCAGAAAAATTTCGGCCCGTGTTCCGTTAAGAAATATGCTTAAGAGACCTGGGTCACGTGTCGAAACGGCACGTCGCCACCCCCCTGTGAAGCCCTGCCAAAGGCCTAGAAACTTTGACAAAATTCCAATTCTTAACGAAATATCATGAGCTTGCCTCAACTTAACGCACATGCGAAAGATTTGCTGCGATGCGATATTTCTCTGGACACCATTACACAATTGTCGCATTTTTCCGTTTTAGTAGGGTTACCAAGACCTGAGTGCAGCCCTGGTGACAGGGTTAACCATTGATCGCCTATTGCCGCCGCGCCCCCCTCGAAGACAACAGAGTACGATCCTTGAGCATCACGGAACTAAACAACAGCATTTCGACAGACTCCTTCCGGCCGAGCCGCCGCCAGCAGCCGAGCCTGAAGATCCAGACCCCTGTTATCCATAGCGATGCGCCGCAGGCGCCGTTGGTGGATCTGGTCCTGAAGCGGGCGTTCGACATTTTTTCGTCGTTGAGCGCCCTCCTCGTCCTCGCCCCGTTCCTTCTGTTCGTCGCCCTGCTGATCAAGCTCGACAGCCCGGGACCGGTGCTCTTCAAGCAGACCCGCTGGGGCAAGAACTGCAAGGCCATCAAGGTCTACAAGTTCCGTTCCATGCGCACCGACCTCTGCGATGTCTCCGGTGTTGCCCAGACGGTGAAGAACGATCCGCGCATAACTCGCATCGGCGCCATCCTGCGCCGCACGAATGTCGATGAGTTGCCGCAGCTGCTGAACGTGTTGCTGGGCCACATGTCGGTCGTCGGCCCGCGTTGCCATGCAATCGGCATGCGCGCCGGCGGCATGCTCTACGAAGAGCTCGTACCGGAATACCATCAGCGCCATGCGATGCGCCCCGGCATGACGGGTCTTGCCCAGATGCGCGGCTTGCGCGGCCCGACCGATCGTCCGGCCAAGGCGCGCGCCCGCATCGCCAGCGATCTCTATTACGTCGGGAATTTTTCGATCGTGATGGACATGCGCATCATTTTCGGAACCGTCGTGTCGGAGCTGACCCGCGGAAAAGGCTTTTAAGCTTTAAGCTTTGTGAGAAGAGACCGGCTGCCTTGTGCATGTCGCCGAAAAGTGTGCAGCGGTTTTGCGAAACCGACATGCATAAAACAAAGACCTAAAGCGCGATGCCACGCGCTTTAGAGCATCCGGCACCGGAATGCTCTGGCGACCGCCTGCATGCGGTTGACCGAATCGAGTTTGCGCATCGCGCTCTTCAGATAACCTGCCACCGTGTGCGACGAGAGATCGAGAATGATCGCGATCTCGTCGCTGCTCTTGCCGGCCGCCGACTACAGCGCCGCGCGTCTTTTTAGACGCGCAAAGGACGCTGTAGCACTTTGAATTGC